>CAYLPF010000143.1:0-4446 GCA_964385485.1 uncultured Lachnospiraceae bacterium
TATGAAAATACAGTGGCGGCGCTGGAGCGGATCAAGGCGATGTAACAGCCGCCTGTCAGGAACCTTCCCCTGCCGCCTCTGCGGAAGAATGCTCCACCGGGGCATTCTTCCGTATGCCATTGGCAAGGCATATGACGCGAAGCGATATATAGTCTTCGGAGAAGGCAGTCTGTGGCTTGCGGGAGGAACTGTGAATTACATTACAGAAGCCGTATCCCGTGCCGCGCCGCCTCTTTGCGGACTTCCGGCGGCCACAGAGAGCACTGTACTTCTCCGATATGTGCCTTGCGCAGATAGAACATACAGATACGGGACTGTCCGATACCGCCTCCGATGGTGTATGGGAGTTCGCGCTCCAGAATGGCTTTCTGGAAAGGAAGCCTGGCACGTTCCTCGCATCCGGCCAGCTTAAGCTGGCGTGCCAGTGACTTCTCGTCCACACGGATACCCATGGAGGAAAGCTCAAGGGCGATATCGAGCAGGGGATAATATACGAGGATATCTGCATTCAGTCCCCAGTCGTCATAGTCCGGGGCGCGGCCGTCATGCTTCTGGCCGGAAGCCAGCAGGTCTCCGATCTGCGTGATGCAGACAGCCCCCTTTTCTTTTGTGATCGCATACTCCCTCTCTCTCGGGGAAAGCTCCGGATAGAGGTCTTCCAGCTCCTGGGAGGAGATGAAATAGATCTCCTTTGGCAGCACTTCACCTATGTAATCGTACTGAATGGACATATATACTTCCGTTTTTTTCAGCGCCTTGTATACGGAGCGTACCACCTTTTTCAGAGTGTCAGAGTTCCGTTCGTTTTTATTGATCACCTTTTCCCAGTCCCACTGGTCAACGTAGATGGAATGGATGTTGTCCGTTTCCTCATCCCGGCGTACCGCGTTCATATCGGTGTACAGCCCTTCGCCGTGAACGAAGCCGTATTCCTTCAAAGCGAAGCGCTTCCATTTGGCCAGAGAATGTACGATCTCCGCTTCCGCCTCATTCTGCTCCTTAATGCCGAATTTGACCGGGCGCTCTACGCCGTTTAAGTTGTCATTCAGGCCGGAAGCCGGATCAACGAAAAGCGGCGATGAGACACGCAGCAGGTTGAGCTGAGAGGAGAGTGTCTGCTGGAAAAAGTCTTTGACTGTCTTGATCGCGATCTGGGTGTCATACAGGGAAAGGGCAGATACGTACCCATCCGGAATAATCAGATGTTCCATTTTGAAATATCCTCCATGTTTATATAACAGAATAAATCGATTCAATAAAAGCTGCTCAGCAGTTTTTATCACGTCATATTATACCAGAACCGTTTGAAGTTACAACCGTAAATTTTCAGAAAAGTATTCCGAAAATTATCCGGGAATCATCGCCGGTTTACAGGAGCTGTACCTGGAAAAGATTCCTTTTTAAATTATTAATTTTATACAAAATCTCTGAGGTTTTTTTATACGTTATGTGCATTGACTTTAAAGGCCTTCATGGTATAATGATAACATACAAGATATCATACAATCATATATGATACACATATAGGTTTGCTGGTGTCTGAAACACGTATTTTTTATTATAAAGGAGGAAAATTAAATGAAAAAACCACTGGCACTTGTTTTGACAGCCGCTATGGCGATCTCTGCTTTAGGCGTATCTTCTACCGCTCTTGCTGACGGTCTGGATGATCTGGATCCGGTTACCCTGACGATCTATTCTCCGGGTAATGAGAACTCTGTTCCGACCAAGACTATTATTGAATACGCAAGCCTTGTTGAGGAAGCTTCCGAAGGCAAGATCACACTGGAAGTTCATCACTCCGGAGAGCTTGGCAACGACGCGGAGGCGCTTCAGTCCACACGTATGGGCACGATCGATCTGATCTTCGCAGGCACATCCGGATTTACAGAGTTCTATGACAATGCAAAGATCCTTGACCTTCCGTTCCTGTTTGACAGCGCTGAAGAAGCTTACGAAATCACGAACAGTGAGATCGGTGAGGAGATCTTCGCGGATCTTACCTCCACCGGACTTGTATATCTGTCCGAGGGTGACAACGGCATGCGTCAGATCTCCACTACCAACCGTCCGATCCATACCGCGGATGATGTAGAGGGACTGAAGCTCCGTGTTCCGACGAGCCAGATGTATCTGGACTGCTGGGAGACTCTGGGAGCTAACCCGGTTGCGCTTGCCCTGAATGAGCTGGCGATTGCTCTTTCCAACGGTACGGCAGAAGGCCAGGACAATGCGACATACCATCTGGTTGCGAATGCTACTTATGATGATATCAAATATTTCAGCTTCATCAACTATATGTGGATGGGATGCACCATGGCGGCTAACCAGTCCTCCTGGGATGCGCTTCCGGCTGAGTATCAGGATATCCTGAAAGAGCAGGCAAAGGTTGCCGCTAAATACTCCTTCGATACGATCGCTGAGGATAATGAGACAGCTACACAGGTTCTGAAGGATGCCGGCGTTGAGTTTGATGAAGAGCCGGATATCCAGAGCTTCAAGGACAAGCTGGGCGGTACTGACTACTATACTCGTTATGAAAATGAAGCATGGTACAATCAGGACATCATCGATACGATCCTTGCAACTGATTAAGTGACTGATAGTTTGACGGGCCTTGTCCTGCTGTGGATAAGGCTCGTTGAAGTTTAAGGAGAAATCAATGAAGATTATTAGGAAAATCCTGGATATTTTTGTGAAAATCGTATCTGCTGTTCTGATGCTTCTGGTTGCGGGTATTGTGGTCATGATGCTCACAGAGCTCTGCGCACGTAATTTCTTCAACTATTCCTTCCGCTTTTCAACGGAGCTCTGCGGGTTTCTGTTTATGTGGATGGCTTTTCTCGGTGTCATTGTCCTCTATGATCAGGACAGATTGATCGTGCTTGACGTATTATATGCCCATGTTCCGGCTAAGGTTCAGAATATTTTCTGGTTCATCGGGAAGATTGCAGGCATTCTTCTCGGCATTGTCATGGTCATGGCATACTGCGGTATGTATAAGATCAACAGTACCAGTTACTTTTCCACCATGCAGTTCCTGTCCAAAGCATGGCACTTCCTGCCGATGGCAATCGCAGGCGCCTTCCTTGCTGTAGATTCTGTTTATCAGGTAGCGGCGAGGCTGATGGGTATTGATGGGAAAGCTGAAGCATAAAGGAGGAGATAAGATATGGCCATATTTTTTATTACTTTTTTCGTTCTGCTTATCATCGGAGTCCCTATCAGTATCTCCATCGGCGCCAGCGCCGTCCTGGGCTGTCTGTCTCTTGGTTATCCGCTTATGGTCATCGGCCAGAAGATGGTTACCGGTATCGACTCTTACCTTCTGATTGCGATTCCGCTCTTTGTACTGGCAGGCAATCTGATGAATGCAGGTAAAATAACAGATAAAATATTCAACTTCTGTAAGGAACTGGTGGGCTGGATCCCCGGCGGCCTCGGCCATGCAAATGTCGTGGCAAGTATTATTTTTGCCGGTATGTCCGGAAGCGCGGCTGCAGATGCCGGCGGCCTTGGGACCATCGAGATGGAAGCCATGACTTCAAATGGCTACAGCGAGGAATTCTCCGGGGCTGTTACAGCTGCTTCCTCCGTTATCGGACCGATCTTCCCTCCGAGTATCCCATTGATCATTTACGGTGCGACAGCCAGCGTCAGTGTCGCGCAGCTGTTTATGGGCGGCGTGCTTCCGGGTCTTATCATGGGGCTGGCTCTGATGATCCTGGTATTTATTTTTGCGGTCAGGTACAAATTTGAAAGACATCCGTTCCATTTCAAGGTGATGGTACGGCAATTTTTCAGTTCTGTACTTTCCCTGATCACTCCGCTGATCATCCTTGCCGGTTTTACTACAGGATGGTTCACTCCGACAGAGGCGTCCAGTATCGCAGTTGCTTATTCACTGGTCATCTCTCTGCTTGTTTATCGTACCATGGATTGGAAGACATTCAAGAAATGCCTGCTGGAATCCGCGATTACGTCCGCGAATACTCTGTTCATTATCGGGACCTCCACGTTGTTTACCTATGTATTGGTGAAAGAGGGCGTTTCTCAGCAGATCGCAAACTTTATTCTCGGTATCAGCGACAATCCGGCTGTTATCCTGCTGATCATCAACATCATCCTCCTGATCCTGGGTATGTTCATGGAGCCGGGCGCTATCCTGACTCTGATGCTGCCGGTACTTCTGCCGATCGTAAAACCGCTCGGTATCGATCTGGTACATTTCGGCGTTGTTATGGTATTGAACCTGATGATCGGGCAGGTCACTCCGCCTTTCGGCGTGTGTCTGTTCATTATCTCAGATGTGGCGAAGATCAAGCTGGACAAATTGTACCGATCGATCCTGCCGTTCCTGATTCCTTTGATTATTGTACTCCTCCTGTGTACATATATCCCGGGGATCGTCACCTGGCTGCCATATACGCTTGTTAAATAGCAGGT
>CAYLPF010000144.1:0-4440 GCA_964385485.1 uncultured Lachnospiraceae bacterium
ATGATCCCCTCGTTCACATCCACCAGGAACACTTCCTTAAATTCCAGCCCCTTGGAGCTGTGCAGCGTCGCCAGCATGACCGCGTCTTCCTTTTTCTTTTTACCGCCTGCCCGTTTTTCCTCCAGGGCCTTCCTGTACTCCTCCAGATAAGCGAACCACTCCTCATATGTCTTAAAGGGCCTTGCGCACTGCTGGATCTCATTCAGGAGATCTGTCAGCTCTTCCGGCTTTATCCGCCTTGCCTTCGCATATTCCGCGAGGTATTCCTCATACTGCATCCCGTAGCGGATGTAGTTCACCGCGGCGTAGGGCGACATCCCTGCCAGAAGCCTGAGATCCATTTCCATCCGGTCGAGCCGGTCAAGCATCCATTCCTTATCCTCATAATATGTCCTCAGTGTTTCAAAGGAAACGGTCTTCGCATCGATGCTGTCCCTGCTGATATACCGCTTCGGACGGTTCATCACCTGCAGAAATTCTGCTCTGTCCAGCCCGCATCTTGCCAGATGCAGATACGCGAAAATATCCTTCGCGATCCAGTGCTCATAGATATTTGGAAGGGCGTCCCTCATCTCAAAGGGCAGGTTAAATTCCATCAGCCGCTGCGCGAACGGCCCCGCGCCCTGGTTTGTGCGGAACAGCACGGCGATTTCCGAAAGCGCTATGCCATCCTCCAGGCTCTTTTTAATACACTTGACGAGATAAAGGCTCTCATGCTCCTGATTGTCAAATTCCCGCACGTCAATCTCCGTCTCACCCCGGCGCACATGATGGATCTCTTTTTTGAAACGGTTCGTGTTTTCCCCGATGACCTGGATCGCGCTTTTTATCACAGGGGAAACCGACCGGAAATTCTGATCCAGCAGGATCACATCCGCTCCCGGATAGTCCTTCGGGAAATTCAGCATGATCTCCGGCTTCGCGCCCCGGAACCGGTAGATCGACTGGTCATCGTCCCCCACGATAAAAAGATTATCCTCTGGCTTTGCCAGCAATTTCAGGATCTCATACTGCAGCAGATTGATATCCTGGAATTCATCCACAAGGATATACCGGAATCGCTTCTGCCATCCCTCCAGGATGTCCGGTCTCTTTTTCAGGAGGTCATACGTGTAGACCATCATATCATCAAAATCCAGCAGTCCCATCTCTTTATGTATCTGTTCATACTGGCTGTATATCCTTCGGAACGTCTCCTCCGGGCAGGCTCTGGAATAATAATGCGCCAGATCGATCTGCTCGTTTTTCACAAGACTGATCTCCGATGCGATCTCCGACAGCATATCCTTTTCTTCCCCCGGCTCCACCCGAATATCCCGCAGAAGCTGCTGCAGGATCTGGTATTTCTTTTCTTCACTGAGAATACTGGCCGACGTAAAACGGTACGCGATCTTCAGTATCCCGAAAAAAACCGCATGAAACGTGCCGAATGTCACACCGGACGCATTGGAAACAGCCGCAAAACGCTGACGCATCTCCTCCGCTGCCGCCTTCGTAAAGGTAATGACCAGGATCTCCCGGGGATTTACGTGATACTTCTCGATCAGATATTTCGTTCTCTGGGTAATAACGAGGGTTTTTCCGGAACCGGGTCCCGCCAGTACCATGGCGGGACCCATCCCATGGGCGATTGCCCTTGACTGTGCATTGCTTATCTGCATGCCTCACCTAACATTTCAATTGCTTTATTGATACGCGCAACAGACTCTTCTTTTCCAAGGACCTCCATGATCTCCGTAGCTCCCGCCGGCGTCATCTGCTTGCCGGAAACGGCCACACGGACCGGCCACATCACATAATTGACCTTGCAGCCCTTCTCATCCACGTATGATTTCAGCATCTCAAACAACGCGTCATTCGTGAAATCCTCCTGGCTCTCGATCCGCGGAAGGAGTTCCTTAAGCACCTCATAGCTCGTCTGCTCCGTGGTCTTAGACTTCTTGTGCGCGAACATCGCAGTGTCATACTCCGGAAGCGATTCAAAGAAGTCCACCATCTCCGCTATATCAGGATAAACCTCAATCCTCGTCTTTACCATCCGGGCGATCTTCCAAAGATCAAGATCCTTTGAGATCGCTTTTTTCAGGTATGGAAGCGCAGCCTCATAGAACTCCCCGTCATCCATCGCTTTCAGGTATTCGCCGTTCATCCAGCGAAGCTTCTGTACATCAAAAACCGCCGGAGATTTACTCATATTGTGATAATCAAACGCCTTTACCAGCTCTTCCAGGGAAAATATCTCGCGGTTGTCCTCCGGGCACCAGCCAAGAAGCGCCACATAATTTACGATCGCCTCAGAGACAAAGCCCTGTTCCAGCAGATCCTCGTAGGAAGAATGGCCGGAGCGCTTGGAGAGCTTCTTATGCTCCTCATTCGTGATCAGCGGACAATGCACGTATACCGGCACCTCCCACCCGAAGGCTTCATAAAGCCGGTTGTACTTCGGGGCGGAGGAAAGATATTCATTTCCTCTTACGACGTGGGTGATCCCCATCAGATGGTCATCCACTACGTTTGCGAAATTGTAGGTCGGGTATCCGTCTGACTTGATCAGGATCATGTCGTCCAGCTCCGCATTCGGCACCTCGATCGTCCCGTAGATCTCATCCACGAATCTCGTCGTACCCTCCCGCGGCACATTCTGGCGGATGACATATGGCACACCCGCTGCCAGCTTCGCTTCGATCTCCTCTTTGGAAAGATGCAGACAGTGCTTGTCATACACCACGATCTCCTTGCCTGCTACCTCCTGTTTCAATGACTCCAGACGTTCCTTGTCACAGAAACAGTAATACGCCTCGCCTTTTTCGATCAGCTTCTTTGCGTATTCCATATAAATACCGGCCTTCTGACGTTCGCTCTGGACATAAGGGCCGCAGCCGCCGTCCTTGTCCGGGCCTTCATCGTAAACCAGCCCTGTCTTTTCAAGTGTACGGTTGATGATCTCCACAGCGCCCTCAACGTACCGCTCCTGGTCCGTATCCTCAATGCGCAGCATGAACGTACCGTCCTCGTGCTTCGCGATCAGATAAGCGTATAAAGCAGTCCTTAAATTCCCCACATGCATCCTTCCTGTAGGGCTCGGTGCAAATCTTGTCTTTACTTTACTCATAATCTCTTTCTCTCCTCGCATTTGCTGTAAAACTTCTCCGCCCGGGCAGTGACCCGTGGGCTTTATCTAAAACGGATCTGACGCGACACACTGAGGGCCAGCGCCATCTCCGCCATCAAAAACAGGATCGACGTCCCTCCGTAGCTGACAAAGGGCAGCGTAATACCGGTAGTCGGAATGATATTCGTCACAACTGCAATATTCAGGACGACCTGCAGCGCGATATGCACAAAAATACCGGAAGCGATCAGCGATCCCAGCAGATCCGGAGCATTCTGTGCGATAAAGAACAGCCGGTACAGCATCATCACAAACATCAGGATCACAAGCACAGCGCCGAAAACGCCAAGCTCCTCGCAGATGATCGAAAAGATCATATCATTCTGGGCCTCCGGAAGCGCCCCGAGCTTCTGGGTGCTGTTGCCCAGGCCCTTTCCGAAAAATCCTCCGGATCCGATCGCATACAGCGCCTGCATGACCTGATAGCCGCCCAGGCTGGAATACGCCTCAGGATCGAGCCATACCTTGATCCGCTGAATACGGAAGCTGTCGGAATTGGCCGCTCCGTTCACCAGAAAAGCCACAACGACCGCGATCAGTACAGAACCGATCCCCGCCGCGATCACAAACGGAGCCGTCCGTGGGTGCGCGATAAACACAAGCACAGCCGTAATACCGGCAATAATGATCGCCGTACTTAAATTCTCCGTGAAAATATACGTGCATCCCGCGGAAAGCATACCGAATCCGAACACGATGGCCGGAGCCTTCCATCCCTTCAGATAATGCCCCATCTTCACGATCAGCACGGGAAGGAACAGTATAATCGCCAGCTTTGCCAGCTCCGCCGGCTGAAAAGAGACCGGCCCGAAATAGATCCAGCGCTTCGCGCCGTTGACCTCACGGCCGATAAATTTTGTAATAACCAGGAATCCAACAGATATCCAATATATCGGCACTGCAAACCGCGCGATAAAATGATAGTCGATCTGTGAACCCACCAACGCCAGGATCAGAGCACAGACACTGATGACCGCCTGTTTGCGGAAATATGACATATCATCGCCGCCAGTCTCCACCATTGCTTCATAAGCGCTGGTACTGTACAGCATGACAAGTCCGAAACACGTAAGCAGGATCACGATCGCCAGCAGGTTGTAATCGTAATAATCACGCTCCGCGCCGATGACCCTGCGTATATATTTTTTATTGGAACCTCCTGCCTTTGCCGGAGAGTTTTTCTTCTGGACAGGACGTAAATGATTCGATCTGGCTGCCATAAAACACCTTCAATCTTTACTTCTTCTGCAAATTACCCGGTTATCATA
>CAYLPF010000145.1:0-4434 GCA_964385485.1 uncultured Lachnospiraceae bacterium
TCATCCATTTTTCCAGAACGAGCCAGTTGCCCAGGTTAACGCCTTTGATAAACATGATCTTCACTCCTTTCCTTTTTCCATTTTCTAAGGCTATAGCCATCTTATAACATGAAAAAAAGCCATCATCTATTCAGCCTGTATCCGCAGCGTAGGCGATCTCCAGCGCGAGCGCCTGGCTGTGGTCACCGAAGCTGGCGCCATACAGAGTGCAGCCTCTCGCGTTGGGACCGGGAAGGACGCTGAAACGGAAACGCAGGATGGACTGGTCTGTCAGACCCAGCGAACCAACGGTGACATCGGACAGCTTCTGGTCGTCCAGGAAGGTGCCGTCTTCACGGATCACCAGCTTTTTCAGGAGGCCATACTGGTTTAAAAATGAATACCACCAATCCGGATTGATCTGGCCGCGGCGGTCTCCGTAGTCACCGGGACTGGTCCAGGTGCCAAGAGTGACGCCGTTCAGGCTGAAGGTGATATCAGAGGGCCAGTCGTTATTGAAGGTGGGAGCCTCTGACGCGATCTCAAAAGAAAGCTCCAGCCGGGTGATCCGGCTGTGCCGCGGGATAAAGTTCGGCAGAAGATATTCCAGATAGCCGGTCGAAAACCAGAGAATCTCCGCCTGGTGCCTGCAGGGATGGGCAAAATACCTGGGTTCGTCCACCAGGCCGATGAATGAGGTGGGAGTAGCCATCCCGCAGGTGGAAGTAACGTTAAAATCACTGTAATGTCCAACCGGGATGCTGGCCTTATAGATGGCGGGAGCATTCAGGGGTGAGTTCAGGTAAATCAGTATCTGATCCAACTCCGGGGCAGGGTAATAACGGATCGTACTTCCGGTGCTGCCCGCTACGGGGCAGATCAGGCCGCACGTCTCCAGCTGCCGGATGTGGTGTGCCAGAGTAGAAGCAGGAATATCAGCTTTCTGCGAGATCCGGCGGGATGTAAGGCCCGGCTCCAGACAGATCATGTTGAAAATATGCGCCCTTACCTCCGAGCTTAGCGCCTGGAAGAGGGGCAGGCTTGCCTGTAAGTGGTGTATAGATATCATAAAATCCCTCTAAATTTCCCGTAAATTTCTAAATAAAAATACTTTAGATAAATGCGTGTTACGTTGTAATAATTATAGCGCATCCATGAAAAAAGTCAATAAAATCAAGGAAAATTCGAACCAACATTGACGGAATGCACAAAAAATAGTTTAGAAAAAAGTAAAATAATAAAAACAAATCAAAAATAAACTTGACAATGAAAACGGGGAATTGTATAATATCAACATAACCGAGAACGAAAAAAAAAAAATATGTGCATTTTGACGAATATTCCCGGAAGCCGTATGCCGGATGGTATCGGGATGCCACTCATAAATACATACATATTTTCGTTCCGGTCTGGCAACGCGAAATAAATTCAATAAGGAGGAAAAAGAATGAAAAAGAAATGGTTAGCAATGCTGTTGACTGGCGTTATGGTGTTATCTATGGGTTCCATGGGTGCTTTCGCGGAGGAAGAGACAGAGGCTGCCGCTACTGCCGTTACTACGGTAGGTCCTGATGACGGTACTCACTTCGAGCTGTGGACATTCGTTGACCAGCATGCTGAGTTTTACGCAACGATGGTAGATAAGTGGAACGAGGAGAATCCGGATGAGCAGATCCAGATTACCTTCAGTACTTATCCGTATTCCGATATGCACAATAAGCTGATGATGTCCCTGCAGGCCGGTTCAGGCGCTCCGGATATGTGTGATATCGAGATCGGCCAGTTCCCGAACTACACCGGCGATGACTGCCCGCTGTATGATATGACGGAGGCTCTTGCTCCGTATGAAGATTCTCTGGTTACCTCCCGCCTGGATGTTTACTCCAAGGCTGACGGCTCCAGGATCGGCGTTCCGACTCACGTAGGCGCTACCGTTATGTATTGGAACGCGGAGATCTTTGATGAATACGGGCTGGATTACAAGTCTGTTAAGACATGGGATGATTACACCGAATTAGGAAGACAGCTGAAAGAGGCTTCCAATGGCGAAGTTTATCTGACATCTGTAGATACGGGCGGCACAGACTGGCTGTGGCTGGCTATGGCTGAGTATGGCGAAGACTGGACCGGCGGACTTGACGGCGAAGTAAATGTTGAGCTTGAGTCTGTAAAGAAGATGCTTGAGATGCAGCAGTCCTGGCTGGATGAGGGCATTGCTATGATTTCTACCGATGGACATGTTGACCTTGAGGCTGGTTTTGCAAACATTATGGCCGGCAAGATCGCATCCTTCCCGAAGGCTATGTGGTACATGAGCCGTTTCATCAACTATATGCCTGAGATGGAAGGCAAGTATGATATTACTACCTGCCCGGTATTTGAGGAAGGCCAGAAGTGTTCTGTAGGTATCGGCGGTACCGGTACAGTTGTTACTGAGCAGAGTGCGGATCCTGAGCTTGCGGCTAAATGGCTCGCATGGGCGAAATGCTCCGAAGAGGGACAGTACCTCATCTGGACAGAACTTGGTTTTGACGTTTGCAATACCGACTGCTGGACGATGGACGAGTTTGCTGAGGATGAAAGCATCATTTACAATACCTTCTTCCGCTGCAAGCCGTATGAGGTTCTGCAGGTGCTTGCAGAGGAGGATGCGATCGGCACGATCTACACCACATCCGATTCTCCGACTCTGAACGATTATGTAAATACGACTACACTGAATGAAGTGCTGGAGGAAGGATATGATGTATCCGAGGCTCTGGCAGAGCTCCAGGAGTATCTTGATTTCGAACTGGATTAACCGGCACAGAGAAAAAATAAAGTTTTAAGGGGAGGCCTGGGGATTGCATTCCCAGGCCTCTGTGCATGACAGAAAGGGTTGATGCCCTGCTGTTTGAGAGAGAAAGGAGGAAGTACAGTGAATAAAGCGAAAAAGCTTCTGTATTCCCAGAAAGTAGCACCGTATGTATTTTGTCTCCCATTTATGCTCAGCCTGCTTGTCTTCTGGGCTTATCCGCTGATCAGCGGCGTCGTGATGAGTTTCCAGGACGTAAGCTTTGGCGGTTCTGAATGGGTTGGTATAAAGCACTATATCAAGCTGGCACAGGACTCTTATTTCAGGACTGCTGTATTGAACAGCCTGGAATATATGGTGTTGACGCTGCTTCTGATGGTGCCGATCCCGATGCTTCTGGCTGTTCTCCTTGAGAGCCGCCTGACGAAGGCAAGAGGCGTATGGAAAGTCATTATGTACATACCGGCGCTTACGTCCGTAGTTATTTCCGGTATGCTGTTCCGTCTGATGTTTTCGGAGGGAGACAGCGGCCAGATGAACCAGCTGCTTCAGGCTCTCGGATCGTCCAGTATACCCTGGCTGAAATCCAAGGGTACTGCATGGTGCGCACTGCTTCTCCTGTGCGTGTGGAGATGGACCGGTGTCAACATGCTTTACTATGTGTCAGGACTGAAGTCTATTGACAATTCCATTTATGAATCCGGCGAGATCGATGGAGCCAATGGATGGCAGAAGTTCTGGTACCTGACGCTCCCGCTGCTTCGCCCTACTACAGTATACGTTATCACGATCTCCGTATTCGCGGGCCTGTCCATGTTCCTTGAGTCTTTCATGCTGTGGAACGGGAACTCTTCGCCGAAGAATATCGGCCTGACGATCGTGGGGTACCTGTATAAGCGCGGTATCGAGAAGAATGACATGGGTTATGCCTGCGCGGTAGGCGTGGTGCTGATGGCGATTGCTCTGGTGATCAATTTCGTTCAGCTGATTGCTACCGGAACCGTGAAAGTCGGAAAAGCGAAGGGAGGAGAGGATTGAGATGGCTAAAACTACAGAAAAACAGAAAACGATGGCTTCTAACCATAAGCTTGCGTCATTTCTGGCGACAGGGTTGTTTGTGCTGATCTGTGCATTGATCGCGTTCCCGCTGCTTGCAGGCCTGACTGCTTCCTTCCGGCCCGCCAGGGAGATTTTCCAGAATGGTATGTCTCTGAATCTGAAGTTCAGTGAGTGGAGCCTGAGTAACTACTCCTATCTGTTTACGATGTTCCTGAATCCGAATACATCCGATACTACGGCCATCGTAGACTCTCAGAAATATTTTATGTGGTACAAGAACAGTCTGGTTCTGACGCTGGAGACAGTGATCCTGACTCTGCTTGTCTGCTATTTCATCGCGTACGGCCTTTCCATGTACAAATTCAAGCTGAACAATTTCCTGTTTTTCATGGTGATCGCTACGATGTCTGTACCGTTTGAAATCCTGATGCTTCCATTGTATAAGGAAGTGACTGCGCTGAATATTATCAATACAAACCCTGGCGTATTCCTGCCGGGCCTGTGTGCCGCGAGCACCATATTCTTCTTCAAGCAGTACATGACGAGTCTGCCAAAGGAGCTGCTGGACGCGGCGCGTGTGGACGGCTGTACGGAGTATGGGA
>CAYLPF010000146.1:0-4377 GCA_964385485.1 uncultured Lachnospiraceae bacterium
TTGATCGAATCATCAAGGTTTTTCATATTTGAGCTGAGATAATCTCCGTGGTTCTGAACTGTGACGTTGTAGCTGAGAAACGGTTTGCCCGTCTCCTGATTTTTCTCATATTCCTCAATGATCCGCTCCATCAGCGTCTGGTCGGAGATATAGCTGCGGATATAATCCGGATGCGGGAAATCTATCCTGGCATAATACGTATCAAATCCGATCTGGGGATACACGATATTCCTGCGGTAATTCGTTCCCCGGTACGGATGCATTGCCAGAGTATTATATCCGGCAGTTTTGTATTCCGAAGCCAGGGATGGCATATTCCCCCGCACAAACAGGTGAAAACCAACGGAAGACGGCGGCAGAAAGCCCATGGTGTTCCCGGTCAGGAATTCATATTCGGAATTCGGCGTGTTTCCCCCGAAAATCGAGGCATACGCATTCCCCTTGATCGTATTCTCGGTCAGCCCGTGGATAAAGGGCATACAGTCCTCGGACATGGAAAGCCCCTGGCCGATATTGGCGTAATCCGCAAAGGATTCATTCATAATGACGATGAGGTTCGGCGTGTCATAGCTGCCGTCCGCTGTAGTCTGCTCTGACGCAGTGTCACCTTGCGCACTGTCATCCGGACTGCCGTCATCTGCTTTATTGCCATCTGCCTCAATGTAGTCCGCCGCAATCTCCAGCACCCGCTCTGTAGAATATCCCTCCGGCTTATCCGCCGCCAGATAAAAACAGGTGCAAAGCGTCGTAAACAGCATATCGTATTTTTTGTACCGGAGCTGATGTGTAAAGCCCTCTGACCGGATATCGTGATCCTCCAGGAAGTCCGTCTTACAGCAGATATGGTAAAACAGCCCGGAAAATATCAGCCACACACACAGCAGAATCCCGCGTCTCTTCCAGGCCATCACCCGGAAGCCGCGGATCTTGCAGCTTATGATACAAATGGCAAATGTCAGATATATCTCCGCAAAAATATACCAGTCTACTTTATATTCATAGCTGGACGCCACTGTCAGAGCCGTCCGCAGTGAAAAAAGATCGCCTGCAGACAGCGCCATCCCGCGAAAACCTATCACAAAGCAATTCGTGATTCCGAGGGCAGCCACAGATACCGCTGTCAGGATCACCGGTATCCTTAAACTTCCCGTCAGTATGAGCAGGAAGATCACCACGAGGTATAAGAACCAGAAGGTAAAAAGCAATGCTATTTTATTTAATTTTGTGAAATGTATGGAGAATTTCACAGCATCCAGATATAAGAGTGAAAAATATACCATAAATGGCGAGAGTAAAAACCATATCCATCCAAATATCCGGTTGGCACGTTCAGAAAGCCTGTTCGGAAGCAGCGCGATGGCGATCAGCACAGTGGAAAACAAAATCATAAAATACGTTCTGCCGGAAGTAAAAAGCGTCCCTGAACCTGTCTCACTATAATAATCCGGGTGGATACAATACCAGATCAGCAATCCGGCCACCGCAGCCACTGCTATCCCTCTGCAGGCAAGGCAGATCACTTTTTTTCGTTTTCCCGCCGAAATTCCTTTTCCAACAGGACAGATCGCCTTTTTTGAATCCCCTGACAGATTCCCGCTTCCGGCAGTTACTGTCTCCGGAGCTTCTTCCTCACTGTTCTTTCTATCTGACATAAAATCCTTCCTCGCTGCTGTTTATTTCCGGCATACGTTCCTCTCTTCGCCATTTATAAACGCGTCAAGATTCAGCCACAGCTCGTCCACGAGACGCGTTCTGGCCTCCACTGCCGCCCAGGCAATGTGCGGCGTGATCAGCAGCCGGTCGCTGTCCGCCAGCTTGCACAGCGGGCAATCCTTATCCATCGGTTCATGCTCCAGCACATCCAGCCCGGCTGCCGCGATCTTTTCTTTATGGAGAGCCTTTGCCAGTCCTTTCTCGTCCACGATCGGACCCCGGGCTACATTGATGAAGATCGCGCTTTCCTTCATTTTGCAGAAAGCATCGTAATCCATCATGTGATGCGTCTGTTTTGTCAGAGGCGTATGGACGGAAACAATATCTGATTTTGCGAGCAGCGTATCAAGATCCACCTGCTTATAGTCCGTGTTCTGATTTTTACCGGAGGGAGAACAGTAGATCACCCGGCAGCCAAACATCTCAGCGATCTGCGCCACACGCTTCCCGATAGCTCCCAGCCCGATAATGCCCCATGTCTTGCCGGAGAGCTCGTTGAAGCTGCGGTCCATGTGGCAGAAGGATTTGCAGTGGCAGTAATCCCCGGACTTTACGTAATCGTCATAATAACGCAGGTGCTCCATCAGGTAAAGCACCATCGCGAAGGTATGCTGCGCCACCACATCCGTGGAATAACCGGCTACATTCGTCACGGTAATACCTCGCTTCTTTGTGTATGCAAAATCAATATTATTCGTCCCCGTTGCCGTAACGCCGATATACTTCAGGAATTTTGCATCCTTCAATGTCGATTCATTCATTGGCAGCTTATTTATCAGGACAGCATCCGCCTCCGCGATCCGCTCTGCGATCATTTCCTCCGGAGTCTGGCTGTAAACATTCACCTCTCCCAATTCAAAGAACCGGTCAAAACGCATATCATCCCCAAGGTTTCCCGCTTCCAAAAATACTATTTTCATTCGTCTTCTCCTATGACATCATCCAGTAACCAAAGATACCAGACACATAAGGATGCCATAAGACAGAAAATATATCCCGCCTCATGACATCCCACACTTTCAGTCGCTGTATAATATTAACCTGTCATCGCTGATACCGGATACTCCGCCATGACATCTGTGCTGCCATGGCTGAATCCTTCCCGGTCTTATAACCTCTTCAGCAATGCTTCTCTCTGCGCTTCATAACCCGGCTTTCCAAGAAGAGCAAACATATTCCTCTTGTAGCTCTCCACGCCCGGCTGGTTGAACGGGTTCACGCCCAGTATATATCCGCTCACGCCGCACGCAAACTCGAAGAAATAGAACAGCTCGCCAAGGGAGAACTCGTCCTGCTTCGGAATATTGACAATGAGGTTCGGAACGTTACCGTCGGTATGCGCAAGGATCGTTCCGTTCATTGCATTCTTGTTCACGAAATCCATCGTTCTGCCCGCCAGATAATTCAAGCCGTCAAGATCTGTCGGCTCCTCGCCGATCGTAAGCTCGCACTGCGCCTCTTCTACATTCAAAACTGTCTCGAAGAGAATACGGCTGCCGTCCTGGATAAACTGACCCATAGAATGAAGGTCTGCAGTCAGATCTACAGACGCCGGGAAGATACCCCTCTGGTCTTTTCCTTCACTTTCGCCGTAAAGCTGCTTCCACCATTCGGAAACGTAATGCAGGCTCGGTTCATAATTTGCCAGCACTTCAATGGCTTTTCCTTTTCTGAGCAGGATGTTTCTTACCGCTGCGTACTGAAGGGCGTCATTTTCCGCGAAATCAGCTTCCAGCGCACGCGCTCTGCCGGATGCCGCACCCTCCATCAGCTTATCAATATCTGCACCGGATACTGCGATCGGAAGAAGTCCAACTGCCGTAAGTACGGAAAAACGGCCTCCTACATCATCCGGAACCACGAAAGTCTCATAGCCCTCTTCCGTCGCAAGATTTTTCAGTGCCCCTCTCGCCTTATCTGTCGTAGCATAGATCCTCTTTGATGCCCCTGCCTTACCGTACTTCTTCTCCAGCATTTCCTTGAAGATACGGAAAGCAATAGCCGGCTCCGTCGTCGTACCTGACTTGGAGATGATGTTGACGGAAAAGTCGCGCTCACCGATCACATCCATCAGATGTGTTACATACGTACTGCTGATGTTATTTCCTACAAAATAGATCTCCGGCGTCCTGCGGATCTCTTTGGACACCATGTTGTAGAAATTGTGACGCAGGAATTCGATCGCAGCCCTTGCCCCAAGATAGGAACCGCCGATGCCGATGACCAGAAGCACTTCGCTGTCCCCCTTGATCTTCTCGGCTGCCTTCTTGATCCTCGCAAACTCTTCCTTGTCATATGCTACCGGAAGATCGATCCAGCCAAGGAAATCATTGCCTGCACCCGTTCTGGATACCAGCACCTCCTTTGCGTCCTCTGCGATCTTCTTCATTGATGCGACCTCTGCCTCTGATATAAAGCAGGATGATTTTGAATAATCAAATCTTACCTTGTTCCCCATAACCACATCTCCTTATCTGTACTTTTGTTCCCGCGGGCAACGAACTATGCAGCCATGTCCGCATGGATGTTTCATTTTCGCAAAGACGGCGGGCCGCCGCTATACCGTCTCAGCAAGTCTGCTTTTATTTTATCAAACCTGACCTGCTTGCGCAAGCTATATTTCGAATATCCAGGCAGAAGCCTGACCGCGCAGGCTGTATTTCG
>CAYLPF010000147.1:0-4375 GCA_964385485.1 uncultured Lachnospiraceae bacterium
ATCCAGTCCTATGGAACGTCCGGCAGCTCTGTGCAGGATATGAATACGACATATACACTGGAGGATCTGCTGGACTTTGCACAGAGCGGGGGACAGAAGCGCCTTCATAACGCGATTACGGATGCCCTGGAACAGCAGCAGGATTCCGGGAAGATTGCCGGGGAGCTGCTGGATGAGCAGTCTGATACGCTGGAATCGATCGTCCCTGTGACAGGGATCTCTCTTTCCGAGTGCTCCAGATGGTATTCCTCTTCGGCAGATTTTGTCCTGGATGTATATCAGGCTCTGGACAGTGTCAGTGAGGAAATATACAGGCAATATCAGGAATATACGACGGTGCAGGACGAGAGCTGGTCAGAAGGCGCCCCCAGCAACATGAGATATTATATAGAGAATACGTCCACCGGCGATATCTATACGAATACCGGGCAGACAGAGTATGAGGCGGCGCTTAAGGCAGTACAGGAGGATCCTGAGTTTGTCAGCCTTTATGAAGGTGAGAGAAGCTTCAATATCGTGACGGCAAATCCGGATAATGTCCTGAATCAGGCCGCGGCAGACTGGTTTATGCAGGAGCGTTTTGTCAACACGAATGAGAAGGTATTTCTTGCTGTGAATACGGAATATCCCGTCAGCGATGAGCTGAAGTCGTATGCGGAGATATTTGCCAGACGGGAAAGTATCGTGTGGGGCTCCGCGGCAGGGGCAGTTCTTTTTGCCGTACTGGCGGCAGCCGGGTTTGTTTTATCAGTCATGGGGGCCGGATGGAACGAGGGAAGATGTACGCCGGAGACATCCGGGATCGACCGTATACCTACGGAGCTGGCGGCGGGATTGTACCTGACGGTTTTCGTACTGTATCTTCTCGTCTTTTCGGAGCGGATCCCCGCGCCGGAAGAGCTGATGGGAAGCGGAAGGATTGCAGTGTCTGCACTGGCGGCCTCGGCATACGCCGTTTTTCTCTCAGCATGCCTCAGCCTGGTCCGCAGAAAAAGGACGCAGACACTCTGGTCGAACAGCATCTGTCTCATGCTGCTTCGGACCTGGCGGCAGGTCACGTCGGCACGGACTGCGTCAGGACAGCTTTTGTTCTTTTATATTATCTTTGTCATCCTGAATTTCGTATTTGTCCTGCTGGGACGGGTCGGGATCTTCCTGATGCTTTTTATGGACATGGCTGTACTTTTGTACCTGCTGCGGGACAGGACAGGGAAGCAGAGTATTTATGAGGGAATCCACCAGATATCGAAGGGCGATCTGGAGTACAAGATCGATACTTCCGCGCTGCAGGGTGAGACTCTTGAGATGGCGAAGGCTGTCAACGAGATGGGAGATGGGCTGCAGAAGGCTGTGGAAGCCATCGTCAAGAATGAGCGGCTGAAAGCGGAGCTGATCACGAATGTATCCCATGATATCAAAACGCCGCTGACTTCCATTGTGAATTACGTGGATCTTCTGAAAAGGGAGAACCTTCCGGGAGAACGGGTACAGCATTACGTGGAGGTGCTTGATCAGAAATCGCAGCGTCTGAAGCAGCTCACAGAGGATCTTGTGGAGGCCAGCAAGATCAGCTCCGGCAATATAGAACTGCAGATGATGAAGATGCAGCTTCAGAGTATGCTGCAGCAGGCGTACGGAGAGTTTCAGGAGCGGTTAGAGGAACGGAGCCTGATCCCCGTATGGGAGGTGGAGAAGGAACCGATCTGTATCATGGCAGACGGGCGGCAGCTCTGGAGGATCCTGGAAAACCTTCTGGGCAATATATACAAGTACGCCCTGGAAGGGACGAGAGTTTATTTTGAACTGTACAGGGAAGACAGGACCGCCTATCTGGTACTGCAGAATACTTCCCGTGAAAAGCTCACCGCCCCGGCGGAGGAACTGACAGGACGTTTTGTGAGAGGCGATAAGAGCAGAACTACGGAGGGAAGCGGCCTGGGGCTTTCCATTGCGCAGAGCCTTGTACAGCTCCAGGGCGGCAGCTTCGCGCTGGCGGTGGAGGACGACCAGTTCAGGGTCACCATCAGCTTTCCGGTAGTAGTGGAGGAAGAGCAGGGTATTTCCCCGAAAAAGAAATAGATATCTGAAAACAGATATCTAAAATTTCTCTGAATTTACGGCTCAATCCGTTGACATTGTCTTTTATTGGCAGTAAAGTTTACACTAGAACGAAAAAAAGAAGTGAGGCAATTCATATGAAGAAACGGTTTATGGAGTTTATGAGCGGGAGATACGGGGCGGATCAGCTTTCCAAATTTATGTTAGGCGTTTGCCTTGTCTGTCTGGTGATAAATATGTTTACCCGTATCCAACTGGTGTACCTGGTCGCGCTGGTTATCCTGGGCGTTTGCTATTACCGTATGTTTTCAAGGAACTACGCGAAGCGGAGCGCGGAGAACCAGAAGTATCTGGATACGGTCTGGAAGATAAAGAACAGGTTCTGGAAAACGAAGGACAGGGTTATTCAGAGCAAGGATTTCCATATTTATAAGTGTCCCTCCTGCGGACAGAAGATCCGGATCCCGAGGGGGAAGGGCAAGATCTGTATCACCTGCCCGAAGTGCAGGCACGAATTTGAGAAAAAGAGCTGATAAATATGTTTGGATATATCTACGTGAATGAGCAGGAACTGAAGCTGAGAGAATATGCGGTGTACCGCAGCTTTTACTGTGGATTATGCAATAATTTAAACCGCAGGTATGGACGGATGGCTCAGATGATGTTAAACTATGAGATGACGTTTCTTGCGCTTCTCATGACGGGGTTGTATGAGCCGGAGACGCGGTTTGAAGAACACAGGTGCATCCCGCATCCTGTCACGCGGCATCGGATGGCTGACAACAATGCGGTCAGCTATGCGGCGGATATGTGCGTCCTGTTGTCATATCAGAAACTTCAGGATGACTGGGAGGATGAAGGGAAACAGACGCGCCGTGCAGGGGCGGCTCTTTTGCGTTCTTCCTACCGGAGGATTTCGGAGAAATACCCGCGCCAGACAGAAGCAGTGGAGGAAAATATCCGCCTGCTCCATGAAGCAGAGCATCAGAACCGCCATGATATTGATTATGTGGCGGGGCTTACAGGACATTTACTGGCAGAGGTCTTCGTGTGGAAGGAAGATGAGTGGCAGGAAGAACTCCGGCAGATGGGGTTTTTTATGGGCAAGTTCATTTATCTGATGGACGCCCTTGAGGATGTCGGGAAGGACAGAAAGTGTGGCAGCTACAATCTTTTTTCTGAGTATGGCGACGTCTGGAGTCCGGAGGTACAAAAAGAGATCCGGAGTATTCTGACGGATATGATGACGGCGGCCTCGAGAGCTTTTGAGCGGCTGCCGGTCCTGGAAAATGCAGAGATCATCAGGAACATTCTGTATTCCGGAGTATGGTGCAAATATGTTGTTATGAAAGATTCGGATAAAGGTGCCGCCCTCAGGCGGCGGAGGAGATTATGAAAGATCCGTATAAGGTGTTGGGAGTGCCGGAAAACGCTTCCGAGGAAGAGATAAAGAAAGCTTACAGGGCGCTCAGCAGAAAATATCATCCGGATGCCAACGTGAATAATCCAAATAAAGCGCAGGCAGAGGAAAAATTTAAGGAAATACAGCAGGCATACCAGCAGATCATGCGCGAAAAAGAAAACGGCGGAAGTTATCAGAGCAGCGGCGGTGGCTATCAGGGCGGCCAGAACTACGGCGGCTTTGGAGGCTACGGCGGTTTTGGCGGGTATGGGAATACAGGCAGTGCGGGAGGCAATACTTCCTGGTCCGAGGAGGATGTCCGGATGCAGGCGGCGGAGAATTATATCAGGAGCCGCCATTTTAAGGAGGCGCTGCATGTACTGTCCGAGATCGAGCAGCATAACGCCCACTGGTTTTATCTGAGCGCGATGGCAAACTCAGGAGAGGGGAATAATGTTCTGGCTAAGGAGCAGGCACAGAAAGCAGTATCTATGGATCCTGACAATATGGTCTACCGGCAGTTTCTCCAGCAGATGGAGAATGGCGGCGCATGGTACCAGTCCATGGGCGATACGTACGGCGGCAGTCCGATGAGCGGACAGGGAGACTGGTGTATGCGTCTGTGCCTTCTGAATGCGTTCTGCGGGTGCTGCTGCGGAAGGCCGGTATTATTCTGTTAAAGCTTCTATGACTGCTTCGCAGGCGCCACTATATATGAAAGCCGGTTGCTCCGTGCTTCGCACTCTCGCTGAGCTTTCATAATACCCCCATGCGCTTTGAACGTACTACTGCGCATGAAAGTGTTATCGCGCATGGGTGCATCCCTGAACTCAGTTTTCCGCTTCGCGGAAAAGGGCACGTTCATAGTAAACCCCCATGCGCTTTGAACGTACCACTGCGCATGAAAGTGTTATC
>CAYLPF010000148.1:0-4338 GCA_964385485.1 uncultured Lachnospiraceae bacterium
AAGGGCACGATGTCCCGCGGAGCGCTTTTGTGTCATGGAAAACGAAGCTCCCTATGACGAAAAGGAACCTCCACCGGAGCTTCCTTTCGCATGCATGTCAACGCAAAAAGCCCCCTGGCAGGACATCCCCGTCCCGCAGAAGGCTTCGTTTATGCCGCGATACACAGATCAGCAGGCATGTTTGATTGGTTATTCAAAAAATCTCTGTCCCATATATCCGATCACACCATCGATCCTGACCTCACACCATCCTTCGACAATGCCAAGGAATTCTACGACCGTCCCAGCCGGATATTCCGCCATGACCTCATATTCATAACCCGGGCCGCTGCGGAAATTGCAGGCGCCTGTCATCGTCCGGTATACCGGCTCCGGCTCTGTCTGAGGCTCTGTTTCCGTCTGTGCCGATGTCTGGGGCTGCGTTTCTGTCTGAACGGATGTCTGGGGCTGTGTTTCAGCCTGAGCTGATGCCTGAGGCTGCTCTGTCTGGGCTCCGGTTCCTTCTCCGGAGGCTTTATCATCCTCTGCGCTCTCCGCCCCGGATGCCGTTTCCGATTCCTTTTCCGATACATCCCCGGCAGATGTTTCCGTCTCTGTCAGTGTTTCCGGTTCCTTCTCTGATCCGCTCTCCGCTTCTTTCTCTGTCACGCGATGCGCTTCCGTTAAAATCTCAATATTTTCTCCTGATGTCGGAGAATCATAATTCTGATAAACCTTTATGCCGATATAAATAATACCGAAAAGCAGCGCCGCTGCCAGGATCAGCAGAAAATAACGCAGGTAATCAGATAGCCATTCTTTAAAACCTTTCATTTTATCTCCTCTTCAATATATATGTAAGTCCTACCAGTACATTTTGACTGCTTTTTTTATCTGCAGGCCGAACCACATCGCATAGATAAAAAAGATCAGGATCACGGCCATATACGGAGCCGCGCCTATGAGCTGCGTAAAGTCCTGGAGCAGTCCGATCCCGCCGCAGATAAGTGCAACAATACCGAAGATCAGCTGCTTTGTGCCGGTGAATTTGATAAACCCCGCGGCATCCTTGCATTTCTTTACATCGATATTCTGCGGCATCAGCATGCTCTGCTTCAGCTCCCCTGTTTTTATCATAATGACATACAGATATAAAACATATACGCCGCACCCGACAATGACTGCATCCATCAAAGCATAAATAGAGTTTGTATTCATCTTAAAATCCCCTTGCTTTCTTTTTATCGGATCCCCAGGAAGTCCTTTACCGCATCCTCCATCTGATCCTTCTCAATGACCCTGTCATGCAGTACCGGCGCATTCCTGATCTCTTCGATCGCCCCCGGAACGCCGGTACCGGAAATACGGCTCAACTCATCGATCAACGCAAAATCATCCATTCCGCTGTATTTCTTATCGATGGCTTCCATAACACTCCGGGCAAACTTGTACGGACTGGCCGTGGACGCTGTGACAGTAACAGTCCTGTCATTGCTTCTCTCCTGATATTTGCGGTATACACAGGACGCCACTGCCGTATGGGGATCCAGAACGTAGCCCGTTTCTTTGTAAACTCTGCCGATCTCCTCCGATGTCTCTTCCTGGGTGGCATAACCTCCGATGAAATCCTTCATCTTCTCTCTCATCTTTTCTGAAACAGAATACGTTCCCCGCTCCGCAAGCATCCTCATAAGCTCCGCATTCTGCACAGCATCGTCACCGGCGATCCGGTAGATCAGACGCTCCAGATTGCTGGAGATCAGAATGTCCATGGAGGGTGATGAGGTCAGGATGAATTCCCGGTTTCTGTCGTACGTGCCGGTCCGGAAGAAATCAAACAGGACACGGTTCTCATTGGAGGCACAGACCAGCCTGTCAACCGGAAGTCCCATATTCTTTGCGTAGAATGCCGCCAGAATATTTCCGAAATTGCCGGTGGGGACAACGACATTTATTTTCTCTCCGGCCCGGATCTCGCCCTCCTTCAGAAGCTTTCCGTATGCGTATACGTAATATACGATCTGCGGCACAAGCCGGCCGATATTGATGGAGTTCGCGGAAGAAAAACAGAAACCGCCGCGCTCCAGCTCTTCCCCGAGCGCCGCGTCTGCGAACAGCTTTTTCACACCGGACTGGGCATCGTCAAAATTGCCGCGGATGCCTATCACGCATGTGTTAGCCCCCTTCTGCGTCACCATCTGTTTTTCCTGAACGGCGCTCACGCCGTTCTTCGGATAAAATACGATGATCCTTGTACCCGGAACGTCGGCAAAACCCGCCAGCGCCGCCTTTCCCGTATCACCGGAAGTAGCTGTCAGGATAACGATCTCATTCTTTTCATGATTCTTTCTGGCTGCCGTCGTCATCAGATATGGCAGAATAGAAAGAGCCATATCCTTAAATGCGATGGTCGCCCCGTGGAAAAGCTCCAGATAAAACCTTCCATCCGCTTTTTTCAGCGGCGCGATCTCCTTTGTATCAAACTTCTCATCATATGCCCTTCTGATACACTCCTTCAGCTCATCCTCCGTATAGTCTGTAAGAAATTGCTTCATGACCGCATATGCCGTCTCATGATAATCCATATCAGCCAGCGCTTCCACCGGTACGTCCAGCTTCGGAAGCTGCTCCGGCACATACAGCCCTCCATCCTCTGCAAGCCCCTTCAGAATAGCCTGGGATGCAGTCACCCTGTTATCTGCGTTTCTTGTACTTCTGAACATCAAATCCATCTTATTCATCCTTTTAATCAGCTTTTATGAATCATTTCATACATTGCTTTTGCTGTATACTATACCACACAAAAAAAGCTGTTGCAATAAAACAACAGCCTTTTTCTTATACATTATCCACATAGTCCTTAAATGTAAAGTATTCGTGTCCGCCGTACTCAAACAGCTTAACGAGGCTGGAATCAAACCAGCTCATATTCGTACTCTCTGCCGAATTCCTGGCCACAAAGAACAGGGCTCCCTGTGAATAATCTTCTCCCTGAAGCACTCTCTCCACCGCTTCTACCGTTGATTCCGTGACACTGCAAGAGTAGATCCGTCCATCTGACGTCGGCTGAAACTGTTCACTCTGCCATACCACCTCATAGATCGTGTCCGGGAAATGAGAATCACGTACTCTGTTGAGGACAACGCCTGCAACCATCATCTTGCTGGTAATATCTCCGCCGGTGGCCTCGGCCTCCACAATCTGCAGCAGTGTATAATACTCGTCCGATGACATCTGATTGTCATAGACCGCCTGCTGTGCGTAATACCCAAGCTCACTGGCTACCTTTGTCCCCGCTCCGATAGCATTCCTGTGAACAGCCCGTCTGGCTACCCCGCGGATACCGGCCAGTACGCCCTCTCCTGTGTCTGCGACGCCCACAAGCCTGGCAGCATCCGAATAGCGTTCCATATCTGCCACTCCATTGACGACTCCCATAAGACCGACCTGAGCCTGCCGCACCCTTCCGTCCTCCTCCGCCGAGGAGTTCACAGCGTAAACTCTTCCGTGTCCGGTCGTATCAAACCTGAAAATGACAAATGCCATACTGCCAACCATAAAAATACCTGCCAGTATAAGAGCTAAATTCAGAATGTAACGGTAAATGGTACGTCGTGTGAAATCACTGATGGATTTCGTTCCGTTTTGTAACAGCATCATTAACTTCTCCTGTCATTCGTTGTGCGCCGCGTCTCCCCGCGCATGGCGCTTATGTCCCTTATCTCACATCCGTGAATGTACTGCCCCACAACGTATCTGTATTATACAAAACTTTGAAATGATATGTCAATATATTTTTTATATTTTTGTAACATATTATTTTGCCGACATTTTTTGCCTGATAAAAATTGGCGAATATCAACTATTTTCTGCGCAAATTTTACAGGTATTTTGTTGAATATCACCTTTTCCGTTTTTTATTTTTGTGACTTTTCACTTTGCTCAGAAAACGCAAAAGCCGCGTTTTTACGCTGTTTTTCGTGTTTTCATGTCGTTTTTGCACTTCTCTGGCCGAATAATTAATATTTATGTAATATTTTGTAATGTTTTTATTTCGTTATACAACATATTGTGACAGCATCAGAATATGCACACCATATAGTCAGGGCCACCGGCTTAGCCGATGGCCCTGACATGTCTGAGAGCATTACGTGAACTTCCAACAGGATTTTATTTTAGAAACTCCAATTCCTGTATCCGGCTCATCTGCTTTCTTTGCGTGTTTCCGTACATGGCGCGTCAAAGGACGGATTAAAAGCATAGAAATTCTTTGCATCCAGCTCCTCCTGGACGGATCTGAGAGCTTCACCAAATCGTTGAAAATGCACGACCTCCCTTGCCCGAAGGAAGCGGATCGGA
>CAYLPF010000149.1:0-4335 GCA_964385485.1 uncultured Lachnospiraceae bacterium
ACCAGCGTCAGTTTGTTGATATTGTTGTTTTCCAGGCTTGTGATCAGGGCTTTGGCCGTATCCAGGGATGTCAGCACATTGACTCCCGTCTCGATGGCGTTCCGGCGGATGGTAAATCCATCCTTTGCGTGGTCAATGCCCTGGGACGGCGTGTCGATCACGAGGTCTATCTCATGGCCGAGGATCAGATCCAGGATATTCGGTGATTCCTGCTCGATCTTGCGCGTCATGCGCACCTGGATGTCCGCCTCCATGAGCGCCCGCGCCGTTCCCTTTGTGGCAAAAATATTATAGCCAAGCGCTTCAAACCGCTTCGCGATCTCCGTCGCCTCGATCTTATCCGAATCCCGCACTGTCATGATCATGTTCTTATGCTTCGGCAGATTGATCCCTGCGCCGAGAAATGCCTTATACAGAGCTTCCTCGAAGGTCGCAGCGATGCCGAGGCATTCGCCGGTGGATTTCATCTCCGGCCCGAGGCTGATATCCGCGCCGCGTATCTTTTCAAAGGAGAATACCGGCATCTTGATGGCAAAGTACTCCGCTTCCGGCTGAAGCCCCGGCGTATATCCCAGCTCCCGGATCTTCTGACCCAGGATCACCTTCGTCGCGAGCGGAACGATCGGAATACCTGTCACCTTGCTGATGTAAGGTACGGTACGGCTGGAACGCGGATTGACCTCGATCACATAGACCTCATCGTCGCTCAAGATAAACTGAATGTTGATCAGGCCGATCACATGCAGGGAACGCGCAAGCTTCTTTGTATAGTCCTCGATGACCCGTTTGATCTTCGGTGAAATGCTTTTGGCAGGATAAACGGAAATACTGTCTCCAGAGTGGATACCTGCCCGCTCGATATGCTCCATGATGCCGGGGATCAGCACATCCTCACCGTCACATACGGCATCGACCTCAATTTCCTTTCCTACCAGATATTTATCTACCAGGATCGGATGCTCCTGGGCGATACGGTTGATAATTCCGATATAGCTGTCCACATCCTCATCGCTGATCGCGATCTGCATTCCCTGGCCGCCGAGAACGTAGGACGGGCGCACCAGCACAGGATAACCGAGGCGGTTCGCAACCTTCTTCGCTTCCTCAGCGGTGAATACGGTATCTCCAGCAGGCCTTGGAATATTGCACTGCTCCAGGATCTCATCAAAAAGCTCTCTGTCCTCCGCAGCATCCACATTCTCAGCAGAGGTGCCAAGGATCGGCACGCCCATCTTCATCAGGGCCTCCGTCAGCTTGATCGCCGTCTGGCCTCCGAACTGGACAACTGCCCCGTCCGGCTTTTCCAGACGGACTACATTCTCCACATCCTCCGGCGTCAGCGGCTCAAAATACAGCTTGTCCGCGATATCAAAGTCCGTACTTACCGTTTCCGGGTTGTTGTTGATGATGATCGTCTCATAGCCTTCCTTCGCAAACGCCCAGGTGCAGTGTACGGAGCAGAAATCGAACTCAATCCCCTGTCCGATACGGATCGGGCCGGAACCGAGGATCAGCACCTTTTTCCTGTCATTCGTCTCCTGTGATTCATTTTCACTGCCAAATACGGAATAATAATACGGCGTCGCGGCCGCAAATTCCGCCGCGCACGTATCGACCATCTTATATGCTGCCACGATTCCGTTCTCATAGCGCATTTTCCTGATCTCATCCTCTGTCCTTCCGGTCAGCCCTGCGATCACGTTGTCCGGGAATTCAATACGCTTTGCCTCCTTCAGAAGCTCTGTAGTCAGCTCCTGCGTCTTCAGAGCCTTTTCCATCTCCACGATAATCGCCAGCTTATCAATAAACCAGATATCAAT
Organism: uncultured Lachnospiraceae bacterium; assembly: GCA_964385485.1. Classification (GTDB taxonomy): domain Bacteria; phylum Bacillota; class Clostridia; order Lachnospirales; family Lachnospiraceae; genus Choladousia. The sequence continues at coordinate 1,821 of CAYLPF010000149.1, forward strand.
CTGCGTGATCTCATGAATCTTTTCATAAGAGAACCCGCGGCGCAGCGCCTCAGCGATCACCCATATCCTCTGGTCATCCACATGGCCGAGCTTTTTCAGCAGCTCCTCTTCGTTCAGGCCTGAGAAATCATATGACAGCAGGCTGTCCACATGCTGTTCCAGGGAACGGATCGCCTTCATCAGGCCGCCCTCAAAGCTGTCGGAAATACTCATGACCTCTCCGGTGGCCTTCATCTGCGTCGTCAGGCTCCGGCTGGCGCTGATAAATTTGTCGAAGGGCAGACGCGGCATCTTGACAACACAGTAGTCCAGCATCGGCTCAAAGCTTGCGTAAGTCTTGCCTGTGATCGCGTTTTTGATCTCATCCAGCGTATACCCCAGAGCGATCTTCGCCGCCACCTTCGCGATCGGATATCCGGTAGCCTTGGATGCCAGCGCGGAGGATCGGCTGACACGGGGATTTACCTCGATGACACAGTATTCAAAGCTGGTGGGGTGAAGCGCGAACTGTACGTTGCAGCCTCCCGTGATCTTCAGCTCACTGATGATATTCAGCGCTGACGAACGCAGCATCTGGTATTCCTTATCTCCCAGCGTCTGGGACGGAGCCACAACGATACTGTCCCCCGTATGCACGCCGACCGGGTCAATATTTTCCATGTTGCAGACGGTGATCACGTTTCCCGCGCTGTCGCGCATCACCTCATACTCGATCTCTTTCCATCCGGCAATACAGCGCTCCACGAGCACCTGCCCGACACGGGAGAGACGCAGCCCGTTCTCCAGGATCTCCACAAGTTCATTATAATTGTGGGCGATGCCGCCGCCGCTGCCGCCAAGTGTATACGCAGGGCGCAGCACCACCGGATAACCGATGCTCTGAGTAAATTTCACGCCCTCCTCTACGCTTTCAACCACCTGGGAGGGAGCTACCGGCTCACCGATCTTCTCCATGGTGCTCTTAAATTCCAGCCGATCCTCCGCTTTCTTGATCGTTTCAGCAGTCGTGCCGATCAGACGTACATTATTTTCCTTCAGGAAGCCGCGCTCCGCCAGCTCCATGGCGAGATTCAGGCCGGCCTGTCCGCCCAGCGTCGGAAGCACGCTGTCCGGCCGCTCCTTCAGAATGAGCTGCTCCACTACCTCAACAGTCAGAGGCTCAATGTACACCTTATCTGCGATATCCTTATCCGTCATGATGGTGGCCGGATTGGAATTCAGCAGCACCACCTCAACGCCCTCCTCATGAAGAGAACGGCAAGCCTGTGTGCCTGCATAGTCAAATTCCGCGGCCTGTCCGATGACAATGGGGCCGGAACCGATCACAAGCACCTTTTTGATCTCAGGATTCTTCGGCATTACACATTCACCTCCATCATTTTCATAAACCGGTCAAACAGATACCCGGAATCCTGCGGTCCGGGACATGCCTCCGGATGGTACTGTACCGTAAAGATATTCTTTCCGGTATAGGACAATCCTTCGTTTGTACCGTCATTGACATTTTCAAAAGCCGGTACTGCAACGCTTTCATCCAGATGCTCCGTATCCACCACATATCCGTGGTTCTGCGACGAAATGTAGACGCGCCCGGTGGAAAGATCCCGCACCGGATGGTTGCCGCCGCGGTGTCCGTATTTCATCTTGTACGTATCGGCTCCATTGGCCAGCGCCATGAGCTGATGGCCAAGGCAGATCGCAAAGATCGGCACGTCAGACGCATACAGCTTTTTGAGTTCTTCTATGATCGAAACACATTCCTTCGGATCCCCCGGGCCGTTCGACAGCATGATACCGTCCGGCTTTGCGGCCAGGATCTCCTCTGCCGTCGTGAGCGCCGGATAGACCGTCACCTGGCAGCCGCGCCTGTTCAGGCTCCTGGCAATATTTCTCTTCGCTCCAAGATCCAGCAGCGCCACCTTTGGCCCGCTGCCCTCCAATACATATTTCTCTGTACAGCTCACCCGTTCTACGACTTTACCAGTGGTATATGCAGCCAGCTTTGGCAGAATCTCATCCAACTGATAATTTTCATTAGTTGTGATACAGCCATTCATGGTTCCTTTTTCGCGGAGAATTTTGGTGAGAGCGCGGGTATCGATACCTGCAATACCTGGAATATCATATTTTAACAGAAAATTCTGAATTGTATCTTCGGAACGGAAATTACTGGGAAGACGTGATAATTCGCGGACAATAAAAGCATCCAGCCACGGCCTGTCGGACTCCATATCTTCATAACAGATACCATAATTGCCGATCAGCGGATACGTCATCACAACTGCCTGCCCGGCATAAGATGGGTCTGTCAGCACTTCGAGATATCCTGTCATCGATGTATTGAATACAATCTCACTGATCGCCTCCCGGGCCGAACCGATGCTCATGCCCGTAAACACTGTGCCATCTTCAAGTATCAGAAAAGCCTTCATACTGTCTTCGGACTCCTTTCATCTAATTGTGCTCAAATTGTTTCGATTCTACCACATCCTGTATTGTATTGCAACTGATTTTT
>CAYLPF010000150.1:0-4306 GCA_964385485.1 uncultured Lachnospiraceae bacterium
GCTAATACCTCGCTAAGTGTCCAGGCATATGTTCTCACTAAACTCATGCTGCGCTGCCGCTTGCATTCGTTAAGTGTTCACATTATATCATATTGACAGTATTTTATCACGTTACTTTAGTAGTGTAAAGCGGTTAATATATTTTTTATATTCTTCCACACTTCGGTTTACAATAAGATGTTCCGGAAAATCTATCTCCGCCAACAGCTTGTCCGCATATTGATGGTTCCCCACATCGGCGGCGCAATGGCAGTCACTGTTTATAATGATCGGCGCTTCATATCTGCGGCAAAACTCCAGCATTTTTATGTCATTTGGTATCGGATCCTTACGCGATCCTGCCGGATTCAGGGAGCTGTTATTAAGCTCCAGCAACACATGATGCTCCTTCGCCGCCGCTACCAGCTCCTCATAATCCACGGGGTAACGGCCATCATCCGGATGTCCGATTATATTTACAGCAGGATTCTCTATTGCCTTCACATAGGCTCTCGTGTTTTCCGCCTCAGTCCCCGGCGCAATACAAGGGGTATGCATACTTGCAACCACAACATCCATCCTCTCCAGAAGGTCCTGCCGCATATCCAGCTTTCCATCATAATCCATAATATTTACTTCCGTTCCGAACAGCACCTCGATACCGGCCATCTGGCGCGGCAGCACTTTCAGATTCATAAAATAAAACTCATGGCAGGTGCCCGGCATCATCATGGAATGTTCTGTAAGTGCCAGCAGCTTAAGTCCTTTGTCAGCCGCCGCCTGAGCCATTTCACAGATCGTATTGTAAGCATGTCCGCTGGCAATCGTATGCGCATGAGAATCCAGCACATTTCTCATAGTTCCCGTCTCCTTCCAAAATTGAATCCTGCTCCGCAGGATTTTCCGCCTGCGGCGGGTCGCTTCAGCGATATGATCCATCTCCGCCGCAGTGCGATACCCAGAGGGTACGATGTCCCCGCGGAGCTTTTATTCTGCCGCAGCCTCCGCAAACTCTGTGTTCACCAGCGCTTCATACGGCACTCGTTTCTCCAGCTCTCCCGCAGCTTCAAGGATATCCTGCAGCAGCTCAAAACTTTCCTTCTCAAAGATCAGATCCTCTTTCCAGGTGTCCTGCTCATAATACCTCGCTACGATTGTTTCGATCGTCTCAACATCCGTCTCTGCGAACTGCGGTGCGATCGTCTCCGCAATCTCCTCCGGCGTATGGGAATTCACGTAATCCATTCCCTTTTGCAGCGCATCCGTAAATGACTGTACCACATCCGGATGCTCCTCCATATAGCTGGTCTTTGTACAATACGCTGTATACGGGACATATCCGGAATCCGTACCGAGAGATGCAACCACGTATCCCACGCCCTCCTGCTCCAGCGTCGTTGCCCCAGGTTCAAATTCAACCGTAAAATCCGACTGATTGCCGGAAAAAGCAGCCGCCGTCGAACCGAAATCAATGGACTGGTCGATGTTCACATCCTTTGCCGGATCAATGCCGTTCCGGCGGAGGATATACTCAAACACCATTTCCGGCATGCCGCCTTTTCTTCCTCCCAGCACATCCTTCCCCTTTATATCTTCCCAGGAAAAGTCCGGCATCTTCTCTCTCGCCACCAGGAAATTTCCGGCCCGCTGCGTCAGCTGCGCAAAATTGACCGGTGCGTCCTGCGCACCGCCGCTGTACGTATAGATGGAAGCCTCGGAGCCCATGAAGCCGATGTCCGCTTCACCGGAAAGCAGGGCGGTCATAGTTTTATCGGCTCCAAACCCTGTCACCAGCGTCAGATCGATCCCCTCTTCTTCAAAGCAGCCCAGCTCTATAGCCACATACTGCGGAGCATAAAAAACAGAATGGGCGACCTCATTCAACGTAACCTGTTGAAGCTCTTTTTTCTCCTGTTCCTTTGCGCCGGACACGCAGGGCAGCGCTCCGGCAGCTAAAACTGCAGAAAGTACAAGTGACAGAATTCTTTTTTTCATAAGCGTTCTCCTTTTCCTCAGCTACAGTAATATATGCCGGTTCCTGCCGGATGTGCCAGGGTCAGAAAGGACAGCCCAAAAATCCTTCTGCAGTCATAGAATGGAACGTATTACCGTTCCCAAAGCTTCTGCGGATACAGTCCCTGCTCCTTCAGCGCCCGGACAGCGGCTGCCACCCGCGGCTTATCCTCCTTGTACGTCACACCGTACCACTTATCCTCTGATTTGAGGATTTGCACGGTTGCCCGCCCTTCCAGAAGCAGTTCATCCACCACAAAGGGAAGAAAATACTCACATTTCTGCGGGTTTTTCTCCAGGTTTTCTTCCAGGAAGGCAGCAAATCTTGCTTTCAGTTCCTCCAGGATACCTGCTGAAAAGCCCCACATATTCATCGACACTGTGCTGCCCCTGGGGATCACATGCCACGTCTGTCCGTCATCCTCCGTATAGGCCGTTTCTGTGCCGCGCCGCTCAATATGTGTGCGCTCATTGATCTTCACGAGATGGCCCTCCGCATCCGTCACGCAGACGCCCCTGGCCACATGCCCGTTTTCCGTCAGTGTATTTTCCAGTTGATAGCCTACCATCATATAATGGTACTGTTCTCCATCCTGATTTTCCGTCAGGAACTGATACGCCATCAGAAAAGCCTTGCTTCCATAATAATCATCGGCGTTGATGACTGCAAAGGGGCCATCCACCGTGCCAAGGCAGCTCATGACTGCATGGCCCGTCCCCCAGGGCTTCACCCTGCCTTCCGGTACGCAATATCCCGCCGGAATATTTGCCAGATCCTGATAAACGTACGCAGTCTCGATCTGCTTCGCGATCCGGTTGCCAATCGCCGCCTTAAAGCTTTCCTCATCTTCCTTCTTGATAATAAATACAACCTTCCGAAACCCCGCCCGGATCGCATCATAAATGGAAAAATCTATGATGATATTGCCATACTCGTCAATCGGGTCGATCTGTTTCAGCCCACCGTAACGGCTTCCCATTCCTGCCGCCATCACTACCAGAACCGGTTCTTTCATTTTCTTTCCACTCCTGTCTCTCTGTTATTTTACAGATACAAATATATCCATTTTTATTTTCCGGTATAGTTTTCAAATATGCCGGATATGCCTGTTCCTAAAACACCACCTGAACGAGCGCCATATAGCAGGCCGTCCCCGCCGCTATGGACAGCAGCGTATTATGTCTCCACTTATGCAGCAGCACGACAAGGAGAACGGAAACTGCCTCCGGTATCCCATGGGAGCCGCTGACAAAGGACACGTTTTTCAGACAGTATACCACAAGCATCCCCATAATGGCATACGGAAAAACTTCTCCCAGATACAGTACCACCTTCGGCGTATGTTTTCGAAATACAAGAAAGGGAAGGAAACGGATCAGCGCTGTAATCGCCGCAATGACAGCTATCAGCAGCAGAGAATAGCCTGTATTCATGACTCGGTTCCTCCCTTCAGCCATCTTTTTTCCAGAAACATCGCGGCCGTGATCCCGACCATTGAAGGGATCAAAAAGCCGGAGGCCCCGAATACAAGACGGCACAAAGCGGAGATCAGGACGCCGGAAACCGCCGGAAGATGCTGCCGCGTCTTCTCCCACTGCTCCACGAATATCACAACAAAAAGCGCCGTCATCGCAAAATCAATACCTGCAGAGTTGAAGGACAACGCTGCTCCCGCAGCCGCACCGATCACACTTCCCGTTATCCAGTAGCACTGATTCATCACAGATACATAAAAGTAATACTTCTTCTCATCCACTCCCTGGGGAAGCTGCGGTGAGCAGACGAGGGAAAACGTCTCATCTGTCAGCGAAAAAATCAGATACGGTTTTTTCCGTCCTGTATCGCTGTAGCGATCCAGCATCGTCAGGCCGTAAAAAAGATGGCGGATATTGACGAGAAGCGTCATCATGGCCGCGGCCATCACGGAGGCTCCCCCCGCCAGAAGATCCACCGCCACATACTGCATGGATCCGGCGTACACAGTCAGGCTCATCAGCGCCGCCCACCACCAGCCATAGCCCTTATCCTGCAGCAGCACGCCAAATCCGATACCCAGAACAATATATCCGGCCATGACCGGAAGCGATGAAAGAAAGGCATATTTTAATGTTGGATTCTTCTGCATTTTATCTCCTTCCCGGCACAGGATCTCCCGGAATTTCAGTCTCTTCACAGTTCCTCATCCATTGGAAAAAGGACATACCGCCAGTGCTGCCGCACTATCCCGGGATGCCCTCCTGCTCTTACTTTCGTTTTGCTTATTTTGCTGCGCTTAAGTATTCTTCTATATTCTGAACTGCCTCTGCCTCATCA
>CAYLPF010000151.1:0-4298 GCA_964385485.1 uncultured Lachnospiraceae bacterium
TTTTTCTGTTCCCGTCCTGTTATCACACAGCGCTCCGGGCTACGCTGAGGCTTTTCAGTATGTGTTATCTGGAAAATAAGCAAGCAGAAAGAGCCAGTTAATTTGAAACGGCTGTATTAGTTGTTCAGTATATTCATGAACTCTTCTCCGGTGATCGTCTCACGCTCGTACAGGAACTGCGCCAGCTCATCCAGCTTTTCCCTGTTTTCCAGAAGGATCTGCATCGCTTTTTCGTGCTGGTTCTTCACCAGCTCCACCACCTGGCGGTCGATCTCCGTCTGCGTCTCCGCGGAGCATACGAGGGAAGCGTCCCCGCCAAGATACTGGTTGTTGATGGTCTCAAGCGCCACCATGTCAAAGTCCTTGCTCATGCCGTACCGGGTGATCATGGCTCTGGCAAGCTTCGTAGCCTGCTCAATATCGTTGGCTGCCCCGGTGGTCACGGAACCGAAGATCACTTCCTCTGCAGCCCGGCCGCCGGTGTATGTCGCGATCTTATTCTCGATCTCCTCCTTTGACATCAGGTAATGGTTGCCCTCTTCCACCTGCATCGTGTATCCCAACGCGCCGGAGGTACGCGGAATGATCGTGATCTTCTGGACAGGAGCGGAGTCCGTCTGCTTCGCCGCCACGAGGGCGTGTCCGATCTCATGATAAGAAACTACCAGCTTTTCCTTCGTAGTCAGGATCGCGTTCTTCTTCTGGTAGCCCGCGATAACTACCTCGATACTCTCTTCCAGATCAGCCTGAGTCGCGTATCTTCTGCCATCCCGCACAGCCCGGAGCGCCGCTTCGTTTACGATATTGGCAAGCTCCGCTCCCGATGCGCCGGAAGCCATTCGCGCGATCTTATTGAAGTCCACATTGTCGGCGATCTTGATCTTCTTCGCGTGTACCTTAAGGATCTCTTCTCTGCCTTTCAGGTCAGGAAGCTCCACAGGCACCCGGCGGTCAAAACGTCCCGGACGGGTGAGCGCAGGATCCAGGGATTCCGGGCGGTTCGTCGCCGCCAGGATGATGACCCCGGTATTTCCCTCGAATCCATCCATCTCCGTCAGAAGCTGGTTCAGCGTCTGTTCACGCTCGTCATTACCGCCGATCTGCCCGTCACGCTTTTTACCGATGGCGTCGATCTCGTCAATGAACACGATACATGGCGCCTTTTCCTTAGCCTGCTTGAACAGGTCACGGACCTTGGAGGCGCCCATACCGACAAACATTTCCACAAATTCTGAGCCTGACATGGAGAAAAACGGTACGTTCGCTTCTCCGGCTACAGCCTTCGCCAGCATCGTCTTGCCTGTCCCGGGAGGGCCTACGAGCAGGAGCCCTTTCGGCATGGAAGCTCCTATCTCCCTGTATTTTTCAGGCGTATGCAGGTAATCCACGATCTCCGTGAGGTTCTCCTTCGCCTCATCCTCCCCGGCTACATCTGAAAAACGGATGCCCTCGGAAGATTTCACATATACCTTCGCGTTGCTCTTTCCCATATTGAACATCATGGAATTGCCGCCCGCTTTGTTCATCAGCTTCTTGGTCAGAAGCTGCCCGATGAAAACAAAGATCACGATCGGAAGCACCCAGGATACCAGAATGCTCATAAGCAGCGAGGGTTCCTCCACGATCTCGCTGGCGAACTGCGCCCCGGATTCGTGAAGGCGCTCCGCAAGGTTCGGGTCGTCCATTTTCCCGGTCTTGAAGATCTGGGTGTCTTCCTTATCAGTAAACAGGATCTGATTGTCCTGTATCTCCACCTGACCGATCTGCTTTTCTTCGGTCATCGTCATAAAAGTGCCGTAATCCACCTCCTCTACCTGCCGCTGTTCCAGATACGGGATCGCCAGGAAATTAAGCAGAATAATCACAATGATCGCGATCAAATAATAAAATGCCATGGATTTTCTCGGTTTTTTTATTTCATTCATTCAGATTCCTCCTCGTATACTGACAGCAGGAGGGCGTTTCCCTTCTGCCGCGGAGCGCTGCATTGCCCGCCGTCAATCTTCATGCTCCCTGCGCTTTTCAAGAGACAGCTTAAGCACCTCTGAAATTTTCTTCACCGGGACTATCTCCAGTTTCTCTTTTACTTCCTCCGCTACTTCATTCAGGTCTTCTTCATTGTCGGCCGGTATCAGAACCTTTGTGATACCTGCCCGCTGCGCTGCCATCAGCTTCTCAGGAAGGCCGCCGATCGGCAGGACGCTTCCCCGAAGTGAAATTTCACCAGTCATGGCAAGCGTTGTGCTGACCGTCTTCCCCGTCAGCAGTGAAACCAGCGCCGTGACGATCGTCACTCCGGCAGACGGGCCGTCCTTCGGCACGGCTCCCGCCGGCACATGGATATGCAGGTCATTGTCCTTCAGCTTCTCTGCCTCCTTCGGATACAGCGCTTTTGCCAGGCTGACCGCGATCTGTACGGATTCCTTCATCACATCCCCAAGCTGTCCCGTGATGATCAGGTCACCGCTGCCTGGGATCAGTTTTGACTCCACGAAAAGGATCTCGCCCCCGGCGCTGGTCCACGCGAGCCCCGTCACCACTCCCGGAACTGCCTCCTTCAGCCTGCTGTCATGGTGTGTCCGCTGATTACCCAGAAAATCCGGCAGTTTCTTTTTGCTTACCGTAATGCTCTTCTGTTCACCCTTTACCAGCTTCACAGCCGCATACCGGCACAGTGTACTGAGCTGCTTTTTCAGTCCGCGTACTCCGGATTCCATCGTATATTCGTCAATGATCCTCCGGATCGCCTCATCCGTCACCTTCAGTGTCCGCGGGCTGATACCCGTTTCCTCCATCACCTTCGGCAGCAGATGTCTCCTGGCTATCTGCATCTTCTCAACGGCTGTATATCCCGGGAACTGGATCACCTCCATCCGGTTCTGCAAAGGCTCGGGAATCGTATCCGTAGTGTTCGCCGTACACACAAACAGGACATCCGACAGGTCATAGGGGACATTCATATAATGGTCGGTAAAAGTTCCGTTCTGCTCCGGATCCAGCACCTCCAGCAGTGCGCTGGCCGGGTCTCCGCCGTAATCCTTTGTCAGCTTATCCACCTCATCCAGCACCATGACGGGATTTGACGTGCCGCATCGCTTCATGCCCTCCATGATACGCCCCGGCATAGCGCCAATGTACGTCCTGCGATGCCCCCGGATCTCCGCCTCATCCCGGATGCCGCCAAGGCTGATACGCACATATTTCCGATCCAGCGCCCGGGCGATGCTCTGCCCGATACTCGTCTTCCCCGTACCCGGCGCACCCACAAAGAGCAGGATAGAACCGGCCTGCTTCTGATTCAGCGCCATGACCGCGAGCTGCTGGATGATGCGCTCCTTCACCCGCTCCATGCCGTAGTGATCCGCGTCCAGTATCTCCTGGGCCCTGGCAAGGTCGATCCCAGGCGCTTCTTCCTTTTTCCAGGAAAGGCTTGTCACAAAGTCAAGATAATCATAGAGCATCCCATATTCGTGCCCCTCCTTGCCCTCCTGCTTCATGCGGTTCAGCACCTTGTCCGCTTCCTTTCTGGCGGTCTCATTCATACCGGAGGCTTCCAGCTTTTCCTCAAATTTTCTGATATCCGTCACATTCTCCGGATGCATCTCATCTAATTGCTTCTGCAGAAAACCAAGCTGCTTTTTGATAGCCGCCTCCCGGTACGTCTGCTCGTGGCTCTCCTGCTGCGCTTCCTGCGCTTCTCCCGCCACCTTACTCTCCTCAATAAAGCTGTAGATCGCGTGCCGGATCAGCTCGCTGCGCTTCTCCAGGGAATCCTCTGCTATAATCGCGTATTTATCCGGCCATGACAGGTTCAGATAACCGGCGGTGGAACAGACCATCTCCTCCAGGCTGCTCCATCGCAAAATAATATTCCTCGCCCACACGCCCCACTGGAAATTCTGGACGAACTGCAGGTACGCTGTGCGCAGTTCCTCAAACCTGCGCTTCTGCTCATCATCCGCAATATCCGCGATCTCCGGACGGACCATCGCTGAGGCGGAAAGCTTACCGTTCACATTCTCAATATCCGAAACATTGACCCGCTCCCGAACCTTCATCTGGACCAGGCCCTCCGAATCGATCCCTACCAGTTCCGCCGAAAGACCTACCGGATAAAAATCCCGCGCTTCACATTTCTCGATCTCCTTAGACTCCCGCTGAAGTAAAAACAGGATATTTTCTCCCGGCTTCGCTTCCTCAACGCTCCAGTGGCTGTATGTCTCTTTTTTAAAATAAAAACTGACTCCCGGCAGCAAAATCATATCATGAATTGGTATTATAATCATAATCTCACTCCT
>CAYLPF010000152.1:0-4286 GCA_964385485.1 uncultured Lachnospiraceae bacterium
GCTTCCTGCTCCAGCAGGATCACTTCTCCTTCATCCGCCACGCGAAAGGACGGATCGATCCCCACCAACTGAAAATGATTTCTCAGGACGTTCAGACAGAAGCTGTGGATCGTGGTGATCTTCGCATTGTGAACCAGCACAAGCTGCCGCTGCAGATGCACGTTCTCCGGCTCCTCCTCCGCGCGCTTTTCCAGTGCGTCCCGAATACGTTCGCGCATCTCCGCAGCCGCGGCGTTCGTAAAAGTCACCACAAGAAGCCGGTCAATATCCACCGGCTTTTCTTTATCCGTGATCATAGACAGGATCCTGGCCACCAGCACCGCCGTCTTCCCGGATCCGGCCGCCGCCGAGACAAGAATATTGCGATCCCGTGTATCGATCACCTTCTGCTGTTCTTCTGTCCAATTTACCGCCATAAATCTCCTCCATTCAGAACAAAAGTGTGCTTCGCGCTGTCTTCTTCCATCTCTTCCGCCGCGTTTTTCTCCGGCTGAAATATGGGACTCACTTTTTTCAGCTCTCCTGATCCGTTCCTTCTGCCGCGATCTTTTCCCATACCTCAGATTTCGACAATTCCGGCGCCCGCTTCTGGCACATACCGGGAATTCTCTTATCGAATCCGCAGACATCCGAGTAATCGCAGTAATCGCACGCGCTGCGCGTGCGGTCTGCAAAGGGACTGGCCGCAATCTCCCCCGACGATATTTCCCCGGCCATCGCTTCCAGTTTTTTACTGACAAAGCTGGAAAGCTGTCCAAACTGCTCCGTAGTGACCGCACTGGAAGCTGCCTTCAGGGTGCCGTCTTTTTTCAGTCCCGCCGGAACCACCAGGGAATCCCCGCTGATATTCGCATCCAGCAGCCGGAGGATCCCGCCATCCCCGTTCAGTATGCCGTCCGGACGCAGTTTTTTCAAAAGCTGTTCCTGTATCTCCTCCGCTGAAGCGTCTGGTCCCACTTCCAGGACGGGATCCTCCAGATGATAATAAAAAATCCCGGCCGGGATCACTTTTTTGCCCCGGTGCAGCCTGCGCTCCATTTCCAGCGCCGCGTTCAGGTACACCACTAACTGTAGCTGCAGGCCATAGTACAGAGAGACCGGGTCAAATTTCGCAGTGCCCGACTTATAATCTATGATCTTAACGTATATGGCATCCTCTGTCTCCGCCGTATCGATACGGTCGATCCTGCCCTGCAGGTGGATTCTGCCGTTATCTCCAAACCGCACATTGACCGCTTCCAGATCACCCGCATCTGCAAAGGACACCTCGAAACCGGCAGGCCGGAAGCTTCCTGCCCGCAGCTGCTGGTGAAGCGCCCATACCGCCCGGCACAAGATTCTCTTTACCCGGCAGATCGTATATTCCGCTCTCGCACTCCCGTGCAGCACACCGGCTCCATACTCCCGGGAAACCTCGTCCACGCACTGCTCCACCAACGCATTCTGTTCCTCCTGCGCCATTTCTCTCCAGTCAATGCCATCTCTTTGCAGCTTTCTGGAAAACAGTTCCATAGCGCGGTGAAAAATAACGCCCAGATCCGCCGCTTTTACGCCATACATATCCCTGGGCGAAAGATGCAGTCCGTAAGCCGCAAAATGCGCAAACGCACACGCCGCGAACTGTTCCAGCCGCGTGACACTGTTCGTCATCACCTCGCCGTACAGTTCTTTTGATACCTGATACGACAGCCTGCCGTCCTTTCCCCGGATAAATGCGGCCTGCACCAGTTCCCGCACTCTGCCGCTGTATGCGCCATCCTGCAGATACATGCCATATAATTCCATCCAGGCCGGATCCGCCTTTCCGTCCCGGACTTCCTGCAGTCCTCTGGTCAGATATAACAGACCGTTTTTCTTTGAGGTCACCTGCCCGATCCGGCTTCCTGCCTCCTGCTCCTGCACAATCTGAAGCTCCGGAAACAAACGGCTTATCACAGAGACAAGATAGGAGGGCCGCATGGCTGTCCCGTCACCGCTGCTGCCGCACCAGGACAGGTACAGCAGATCACTTGGCTTTGTCAGATTCTGGTACAGATAGAACCTCTGGATGTAGCTGTTCTCCCGGGCAGAAGGGGCCAGCTCAATTCCCGTCTTCTGAAGGATCTCCCGCTCCATATCCGAAACGATTCCGCCGCCTTCTCCCCTGGCCGGTACCCAGCCGTCATTCAGTCCCAGGAAAAACAGAACCTTTACGTGCGCCAGCCTCGACCGCTCAATATCTCCCACCTGCACCTGGTCAATTCCCGGCGGGATGATGCCTACCCTGGCCTCCGCGAAACCCGCATCAAGGATCTCTGTGAACTCCTGTCCGTTTACCTTTTCATCCCCTAACAGATCCACCATCTCATCGAGAAGCGCGATCAGAATACTGTATATCTGCGCATACTCCCTGGCTTCCTCCCGAAAACCCTCCTGCTGCAGGGATATCTCCCGGTCCTTGAGCTGCTGCTGAACCTGACACTCCTCCAGCAAAATGCAGAGTGCCTCCGCATACTGGCGCAGCGTCTGATCCCTTTGTCGCATTTTCTCCGCAAACGGCAGCAGATACCGTACCGCTTTCTCCCGGTACTCATTACAGAGAAGCAGTTCCTCCGGCGCCATTCTGCCCGGCAGGTACGTCCACTCCCGCGCCCACATAACGTGACCACGGATACCCGCTGCCAGTACATAATTCTCCAGCCGGTCAATTTCCTCCGGAAGCAGTCCCGCCATACCGGTGCGCAGGAAGCGGAATACCGTCTCATAGGAAAAATCCTTCTGCGCCGCCAGAAGGGCGCCCCGGATAAATTCCAGGCACGGGTTCAGCAGAATGTGCCTCGTCTCATCAAGAAAAGCCGGCACCTCATACATCGGGAAAATTTTTCTGACGTAATTATCATAAGAACTCATATTGCCCGTGATCACAGCAATATCCTGATACCGGTACCCCTGTTCTCTCACCAGGCGGCAGATCGTTCTGGCCGCAAAATGTACCTCCTGCGCCGGATTTACGGATATGTGAAGCGAGATCTCATCCCCCGGCTGCTTTGCTTTCCCGGAGCCCATCTCCGCGGCAAATTCATCGGGCGGATTTTTGCCCGTATCCTGATGCATCTCCTGCGTCCGGCTGCGGTACGCGGCTCTCCTGCGCCGGAAAAGATTCTGTTCCAGATGAAACAACTCGCCGCCGGGGCGAAACCGCGGCAGGCCGCCCTTGCCCAAAATGATCGGCTCCTGTATCATATCCGATTCACAGATATCCATCTCTCCCGGGCCGCGCTGCACTCCCCCAGGGTCATCGTCCATTTTCCCGGGCAGTCTCTCTTCGGACAGCTTTTCGCCGGGCATTCTCCGCTTTGCGGCGCGTTTCGCTGCCTCCGTCACACTGCGGATCATCTTTTTACTGAGGGCGAACAGCTCATGCTCCTGTATCTCCCCATAAAACGATTCCCGGGCGTCGATCGTCACCGTCATCCAAATCTGAGGACAGATAGCAAGCAATTCCTCCAACACATTAAGCTGGGACGGCGTAAACCCGGTAAACCCATCAAAAGCCAGCGTACTGTTCTTCAGAAGCTCTGATCTGCCTGCCACCCGACAGAGCACATCCAGCAATTCCTCCGGCTTCATGAAACGGTCTCTCTGATATTCTACGAACGCATTATACAGTGTGCGGATATCCTCAAGCTTCGCCCGAAGCAGCGGCCTGTTCTCCACACACCTCAGCATCTCCTGTAATTCAAAATCCGTGATCTCATACTGCATCAGCTCCGACAGGACAGACTTCACCTCCGACACGTATCCCGGCCGGTTCATCCTGCTGCCCAGCACCTGGAGATTGTCCTTCTGCAAAATAGCGACCCTTCGCAGCATCAGGTTTTTCCCGGTCTCCGTCAGCACAGTCCGCCTGTCCGAACCGACCTCCTCAAAAATGCGGTGCGCCAGCCTGCGAAAACTCAGGACATCAATATTCATAATGCCCTTATCCGGATGCATCATCACCAGATCCTTCTGTGTCTGCATTGTGAACTGCTCCGGCACAATGACCATATAATTTCGCTCCGGATGCTTTCTTGATTCTTCTATGATCTTCCTGTATAAAAAATGGGACTTCCCGCTCCCGGAATTCCCCATAATAAACTGAAGCGGCATAAATACTCCTTCTGTGATCCTCACACGTTCCTCTGGTGTCAGAACTGTCTGGCTGTGCTTCGCGCATTCCCACTATACAGATTATCGGGGGCACCGTTCATCCATACTGACACTTCCCGTCAAGTATACTGCAAAACGCGTGGAAAAGCCATAAA
>CAYLPF010000153.1:0-4284 GCA_964385485.1 uncultured Lachnospiraceae bacterium
GGGAGTTCTCTTGGCAGAAACAGAAAACTGTGTTACCCTGAAAGTCAGATAGAAATGACAGCGGGGAGAACAAAATGAATAAGATTCTGATTGTAGAGGACGAGGAACCCATCGCCAACCTGATCCGGATGAATCTGGCAAAGGCAGGATATCAGTGTGAGTTGGCATCGGACGGGGAGGAAGCGGCCAACGTGATCCAGGAACGCTCCTTTGACCTGATGCTGCTGGACATCATGCTGCCGAAGCTGAATGGATATGAGGTACTGGAATACGCGAAGACAGTGGATATTCCGGTGATCTTCCTGACTGCTATGGGTGAGACGCAGCAGAAGGTCAAGGGCCTGAAAATGGGTGCGGAGGATTATATCGCAAAGCCGTTTGAGATTGCCGAGCTTCTTGCCCGGGTAGAGACGGTGCTTCGCAGATACAAAAAGACAGAGCGGAAGCTGCAGCTTCTGAATATTGAGATCGACACGGATTCACGGACTGTTACGCAGGATGGAAACCTGGTGGCTCTGACGACGAAGGAATATGAGCTTCTGCTTTTGTTCCTTCGAAATAAGAACCGGGCGCTTTACCGGGAAACGATTTATGAGAATGTCTGGGGCGGAGAGTACAGCGGAAACAGCCGCACCGTGGATCTTCACGTACAGCGTCTCAAGAAGAAGCTGGGGCTGGAGGAGCACATTATGGCGATCTATAAGGTGGGGTACCGGTTGGTGATATAGGCGGCGCATCTTAGGCGGCAGGAGGGGCGATGAAACTATCCTGGAAATTATTTTTTATTACGACGCCGGTTTTCATAATTTTCCTGACGGTATTTGGGATATGGATGATTCAGGACAATTTCCGGAGCAGCTTAGACCGTGAGGTAGAAGCGTGTATGGTGGAAAATCAGATGTTCCAGAATTCCTATGAGCTGACAAAGCATGCTTTATCAGAGGAGCAGCAGGAGCAGGCATCTACGAAGAAAATTGTGGAGAGCTTTTATCACAGGCAGAGCAAGGAGGACGGCAATGCCAGGATCCTTGGGAATAACTGGGAGGTGCTGTACCAGGACAATGATCTGAACATAGAGCACAGCATTATGGAGCAGCTGGACGATACCCATAATATCGGATATGAGATAAAACGCAGCGAAGATGAGGTCTACGTTGTGGTGCTGTGCAGGAGTGTTCTGGGCGAGTATATTGAGACGACAAAAAATATAACAGAAGTATTTCTAAGCAGGGCGGAGATGTATTCCCGCTACCGCATGGGCGTACTGCTGATGGCAGTGCTGGTAGGCGGGGTGATCCTTCTGGTACTGTTTTTTGTCATGCGCAATATGCAGAAGCTCTCTAAGGCGACGCGGCAGTTCGCCAGGGGCAAATACGATGCCAGGGTCGAGATACGAAGCCACGATGAGATCGGTACGCTGGCGGAAGATTTTAACTGGATGGCAAACGCCATGAATACGCAGATGGAGCAACTTCAGGGCGAGGTGCAGCGGCAGGAGGAATTTACGGCAGCCTTTGCCCATGAACTGAAGACGCCGCTCACTTCCATTATCGGTTACGCCGATACGATCCGGCAAATGGAACTGTCACCGGAGGAGACTGACATGTGTGCGGATTATATCTACCGGCAGGGAAAACGGCTGCAGTCGCTTTCGTACAAGCTTCTGGAGATGACGCTGGCGCAGAAGCAGGAGATTATTTTTCGGGAAATATACGTACCTGAGTTTTTGCGGGAGATACAGAAGACTGTCGCCATATCGCTGCGGGAAAAAGAACTGCAGCTGGTCGTTTCGGCGCAGGAGGGCATGCTTTATGGAGACAGGGAGCTGCTTTCCTCCGTTTTTATCAATCTGATCGATAACGCGAAGAAAGCCTCTGAGAAAGGGGGAAAAATCTGGCTGACGGGTCTGGCTCTGCCAGAAGGATACTCGATCATCGTACAGGACGAGGGCTGCGGCCTGCCCCCGGAGGAGCTTTCAAGGATTGCAGAGCCCTTCTATATGGTCGATAAGTCGCGTTCGCGCAGGGAAGGCGGCGTGGGGCTGGGTTTGACTCTGTGCCGGAAGATCATAGAGCTTCATCAGGGAAGCTGGCAGTTCCAGAGCGAGCCGGGGAGCGGGATGAGGATTACGGTACTCTTCGGGCTTCCTGAGATGACAGACCGTGAGCGGAAACGGCGGAAACGGCGGCAGCAAAGAGAAGAAAAGCGGACGGGGCGGAGACACAGAGAATAGCAGTGAAAGCAGTTTAAAGAAATGAAGCCGCAAAGCCAGGTTCAGAGCAGAAGGGATGCAGAGCATTATGACGGAGAAGCACAGATGGAAGACGATCCTGCAATATATGGCGGGGCTGTTCGCCCTTGGACTTACGCTTGCGGCAGCCATGTTCCTGCCGGGAGTGTATACTGCGTGGCAGGATGAGCGGATAATGGACAGCGTAACGCTTTCCAACCGGGAAGCCATTTCGTTTCTGGATGCAGATTCTATTGACATCGCGGGACGTCTGAAGATGCTGCTGGAGGCGGAAAATATAAACTTTGGTGAGGCGGATTACTATACGGAAATGCCGGCAGAGGATGTCTGGCAGAAAACAGAGCGGCTGCTGCAGAAATGGTGTGACGCGGGTCTTTTGCCAGAGGTAATCATGCAGTGGGTACAGTCAGCTGACGTGACGGATAGCGAATGGGGTGTGCTGTTTTACAGTGTTTATGTGGACCAGACGGTGATTCCTGTGACGATCTGGCGCTGCTATGTAGCGTCGCGTTACGGTGATATGGTGACAATCGTTATGGATATGGAAAAGGATATTCTCTATTATGTATCTGTCAGCGGAGAAGATGTCATGGACGAGATGGCGTTGGAACTGGGGTATGATTCCGGCGCAGCGCCCGATTATGCTGCTGTCTGCGGGGCTTTGGAGGCGGAAATCCTCGATACAGGAAATGTCATAGAACGGGATGTGATATTGAAGTTTGAGGATTTTGACAGCTATGCGTACCGCCGCCTTATGAGCAGTGAATATGGTTTTGGGTATGCGGTTATGTACGGTACGCATTGGTGGAGCGATATGATGTCACTGTTGTCAGAGACATATGGTTTTGTGGAATACGAATGTACAGCAGATGAATTCCTTGCGCAGACGGACAGCACTGTGCAGGAGGAATACGATTCCAAAGAGAAAAACGGAAAAGATACAGATTTGATGCAATTTTGAAGAAATTCTGATACATCGCGGCAGTATCCTCTCTGTAGAAAAAAACTACAGAGGGGATTTTTATGTCTATATATAATTACACAATGCCGGGGAAAAAGAATCCGAAGCCTTTTTGTGGGTATCCGGAGAAGAAAAAACAGCAAGAGGCAAGGAGAGCCCGCGCTTCAGAGGCACGTGACGCGGAAGAGGTGTGGGAGGATATGCAGCGGGAGCAAAGAAGGGAGCAGCTGCGGCGGCGCAGAAGCCGTCGAAAAGCACAAAACCGGAAGCAGCGTTTTATTCTGGTCGTGGGCGCTGTTTTGCTGGCTGGCGTGATTGCGGTGTGGTGGTTCTGCAGCTGGCATGGCGATGGTAGGATGGCTGTAGCGCTGATACAGGCGAGACAGGTTAGCGAAAAAAATACAGAGGCAGGGGAAACATCGGTATGGGAGGCAGCATTGATGCAGGATATAGAAGGACAGCAGGAGGACAGGCTTCTGCTGCTTGTGAATAAGGATCATGCGCTTCCGGAGAATTACGAGATCCAGCTTTACTGGCTTCAGAATAAATCCTGCGCTGTGTCAGTCGAAATGTACGATGCGCTGAAGGAAATGTTGACCGAAGGCTCGACTGATGGCAGGGAATTTGTGGTGGCCTCCGGATACCGGGATGCCGACTGCCAGCAGAAGCTTCTGGATGAGGACATTGAAGCTGCCATGGCAAACGAAGGCCTGACTTATCAGCAGGCGTACGAAAAGGAGACTAGAGAGACGATGCCGCCGGGATACAGTGAGCATGAAACAGGACTTGCGGTGGACATAGTCGCGCTTGACTATCAGGTTCTTGACGGGCAGCAGGAAAATACGCCTGAAAATGAGTGGCTTCGGGAGAACTGCAGCAGGTACGGATTTATTCTCCGCTATCCAAAGGGAAAGGAAGATATTACAGGAATTGATTATGAGCCATGGCATTTCCGGTATGTCGGTAACGAAGCCGCACAGGAGATCATGAGCCGCGGGATCACTCTGGAAGAATATCTGGGCGAAGCGTGAAACGATTTGGCATAGAAGTACGTCTAATAGATATAGGCTGT
>CAYLPF010000154.1:0-4256 GCA_964385485.1 uncultured Lachnospiraceae bacterium
CCACCGGAGCTTCCTTTCGTATGCATGGCAATAAAAAGGATGCCGTTTCGCTGGTTCTCCCAGCCTGCGGCATCCTTTTTTTCAGTCTATATTTATTTGTTCTGCCTGAACACTGTTCCGTCTCTCTTTCGCACGGTACATCAGAATGTCTGCCCGGCGGAGCAGAACCGACATCAGCGCTGGGCCATACGCACCGCCAATGCTGACAGAGAACTTAAAACCGGGACATTCATCGATCGCCAGCAAACTGACCTTTTCACGGATCATTTCAAGCTTTGTCGCAAAAATCTCCTTCGGGATCGACCGGAACACGACAACAAACTCATCTCCGCCATAGCGAACCGTCGCATCTGTACTCCGTATGCAGGAGAGAATCGCTTTCGTGATGACCCTCAAAGCCACGTCTCCCGCCTGGTGTCCATACGTATCATTTACCAGCTTGAAATTATCCACATCCAGCATGGCAGCCGCTTCTATATTGGTAAGCCCCTTCAACTGGTCTTCATAATACCTGCGGTTGTAAATCCCTGTCACAGGGTCAATATAAAGCTTCTTGTTGTGGCTGGAGATCGACTCCACGAGGTCGCATTTCCCATATCCTCCCAGAAGGGTCTCGTCTGTAAGCTTTGAGATCATTTCCAGAGAATACGGTTTTTCCTCTATCTCCACATACATCGCGACAACCAGATAGATTTCGTCGCCTGCGAATTCAAATTTTGTCAATTTGTTCCTTCTGGAAAGGGCTTTCGCAGAAACACAGTCCTCACAACGCTTATTCCTGTTCCATACGAAGAAGCATTTAAAATCACTCTTCTGAAACTCACCGGACGCATTCAGCAAATACTGGTCATTGATTGAAGAATCCACCAGGCGTACCGTATCAAACACCAGGCTCAGGTTCTGGATCAGGTTCGTCGCCTCCACCTTCGACATGGCGTACTCCCCGTTCTCATGGCGGTCTGTCAGGCTGGCCGTCAACGCATAGGAGATCGCGGCCTCCTTATTCTGCTCCGCCCGGATGTATTTCTCATGCATATCGCTGATCCTGCCGATCACTCCAATGTATTCCGGCTGTTCCGCGGTTCTCCACATCGTCTTGCAGGTAAATCTGCAGACTCTGGGGTGGCCATCGATCTCTATCTCACAGTCCAGCTGCACTGTTGGGTCTTCCGGAGTAGCCAGTCTCACCTTCCGCAAAATTCTTTCAAGGCAGGTCTTATTCAGGCCCTCGTGGAATTCATTGTCCCCCATCCTTCCCAGCGGATCGATAATTGTTTCATCTATTCCCAGTCTGCGTGCGCTCTGCTTCGTCAGGTTGAGCATCGGAGGCGTATTTGTATACACAAAAATAATATCCGGTGACGCTGACGCGACGAACTGGAACTTCGTTCTCTCGCATTCCAGAAGCTGAAGCATATGCTCTGTTGCTGAAAACTCCTCCTGCTTCATAAGTTCGTCCGCCACAATCTGCAGCTCCTCCTGGTCATGCAGCTTCAAAGGCTCTGCCTGCGGCTCATCCTGCTCACGCAATTTTACAGAATCGATCCGAAGCTCCTTCTGAAGCACATCGCCAATATCTTTCAGGCATTCCATCAGCAGGGGATTAAACACGCCGCACTGCCCATCCAGTATCATCTCCATCGCGGTTTCATGGGAAAATGCCTTCTTATAGCAGCGCTCACTGGTAAGCGCGTCATACACATCCGCCAGCGCTACGATCTGGGCTGAGATGGGGATCCTGTCTCCCTTCAGCCCGTCCGGATATCCTTTCCCGTCGTATCGCTCATGATGCCAGCGGCAGATTTCGTATGCTGTCCTGACAAGCGGTTCATCCTGATAAGCCGGCAATTCGTCCAGCATGGCTGCTCCTATAGCGGAATGTGTCTTCATAACTTCAAATTCTTCCGGCGTCAGCCGGCCCGGTTTGTTTAATATCTCATACGGTATCGCTATCTTCCCGATATCATGCAGCGCCGACGCCACACAGATCCGGGAAATATCCTCCTTCGTCAGTTTATACTGATCTGTCCTCAACACAAGGCTTTTCAGAAGCAGGTCCGTTAAAGTATTAATATGCAGCACATGAAGGCCGCTCTCGCCATTTCGGAATTCTACAATATGGCTCAGAATGGTCACCATCAGGTTATTGCTCTTCTCTTTTTCATATATCTGTGCCGCTACCATTCCGGTCAGCTTGCGCTGCTTCGCGTAAAGCATGATCGTATTGGAAACACGCCGGTGTACCACCGCCGCGTCAAACGGACGGCTGATATAATCCGCTGCGCCAAAATCATAGGCGCGTTTAATGTAAGTCGGTGAGGTCTCTGACGAGATCATGATAACCGGCACATCCTCGATCCAATGATATCTGTTCATATAAGCAAGCACTTCGAACCCGTCCATCTCCGGCATCACGATATCCAGCAGCACCAGAGAAAGCTCTTTTGCCTGCTGCTGCAAGACGGAAATTGCCTGCCTGCCATTCTCTACTTCTATAATGTCAAATTCATCCTGCAGCAACTCTGTCAGAATTTCGCGATTCATTTCCGCATCGTCTGCGATCAGGATTTTATATTTTGGTCCGTGATTCCTCATCAAGACTTCTCCTTTTCCATACGTTCAAACGTAATAATAAGTTACTGCAATAAGTTCGGTAAATATTTGTTATTTACTATAATACTTTATTTCTGTGATTTATGCAAGCATTTGTACGTAAAGCCAGAATCCGCTGTCCGTTTTTTGTTACAGCCAGCCAGAAAATGTGCCGCGCCAGATGCGTAACCTTATGCATCTGTGCGCATCCTCACGGAGCGTTTTTGTGTCACAGGAGACGAAGTTTCCTATGACACAAGATACATCAGTTAAAATAAACGAGGTCTTCTTCCGGCGCACCCGTCAGTTCGTACGTTTCCCCGTACAGCACCGGCCCCACCTCGCCGTAATCCTTTGTAAACTCATACCGTACCGTAGCGGTCAGCCAGATCCACTGCCGTGATTTCAGCTTATCCGCGAATGTACTCTTGCAAAGATAGCCCACAAAACGGATATCATCCGCGCAGCACGTCATTGCATTGCGCCCCGGCACAAACACGCCGTCCGCAAAGCGCCGTGTCTTCATAACCTTTGCCCGGAACCGTACCTTCCTGCCTTCATAACGGTCCCTGGCCTCAAAGGCGTCCAGATACCAGAGGCCATAATCCATATCCTCGATCTGTATTACATCTGCATTCAGATCATACGGCGGCTGGTCCATTCCCGGATCGATCGGATTGCCCTCTTCATCCTCAAAATAAACCATAGCCCTTGGATTCAGGCCGCGGACCGTACGCCGGAAGGATTGAAGCTCCATCTCCTCCGTACAGCGGTTGAAGACCGCCATCTCCGTATGCAGAAACAGATTGCTCAGAATACTGCGCATATTGTTCAGATACACAGGAAAAGTACTTCCATCCACCACAGTAATTACCTGGGCGATATCCATGCTGTAAGGCAGTTCCTTCCCGAACAGCCACTTGCAGTCCCACATTCCGTTCATCTCAACGAAGATCCGCTTTGGACGGTAATGCTTTTCACAGGTCTTCAGAAATTCCGCATTGAATTCTTCTGCCTCTTCAACCGTAATGATGGAAATATTCATCTGTGCCAGCGCTTTTTCATCATACTCCTCCTCCCCTTCTTCACAGAGGATCAGGAGGCCGCGCTGCCCGTCGTCAAAATCTCCCCCCATCAGGACATCCTGCAAAAAGGAGGTTTTGCCGCTTTCCAAAAATCCTGTAATCAAATAAATCGGTATTTGCCGCATCTTTTTTACACCTTCTATCAAATCAATTTTCACGGCTCCCGTAAATGCCTTTTACCAGAGCCGCAGACCAGTTTACAGACCGCAGGCCATACCGCCGCTTACAGGTGGAACAATTCTGCAAGAGCGTTTTCCTGGAGTCCGGAACCGATCACACAGAACCTTCCCGTATAATCAGCCGCACCCGTTCTGATCTCATACTCGCCCGGCACCATATCAAAATGGAGCCATGTGCCATCCGCAGTCGGAAGCATCCCCTTTGCCCTCAGAACAACGCCATAATTTTCTGAGTCGCCAAGGGACTTCAGGATCTCCTCTACTTCATCCTTCGTGTACTTTCTCGGCGTCTCCCTTCCCCAGGAAGTAAACACCTCGTCAGCGTGATGATGGTGGTGGTCATGGCCGTGATCATGGCCACAGCCGCAGTGGTCATCGTGATGGTCGTGGTCGTGATCAT
>CAYLPF010000155.1:0-4248 GCA_964385485.1 uncultured Lachnospiraceae bacterium
ACAGAAACGGAAGATATCTTGGATTTGAGATAAAGATCATGATCACCGCGATACCCAGAATAATTACCGCTGTGCTCAGATTGTTCGTGCCTACCAGTCCCACGATGGGCAGCACCATCAGAAGTACGGCCGCGATCAGACGGCCGCTCCTGCGGCGGTCCATCCGGCTCACGATACCGGCCAGCAGAAGGATCACCGCCGGTTTTGCGTATTCTGCCGGCTGAAAGGACAGCGGGCCGATAGAAAGCCATCTTCTTGAGCCATTATACGCATCGCCGAAGATCAGCACCGCCCCGGAAAGAGCCAGGGACACAAGGTACGCCGGTACCGCGAACCTGCGGAGTAAATGGTAATCCGTGGAGGCTATCCCCCACATTGCGATAAGGCCCAGCGCCATCGCAAAAAACTGTTTTTTAAAGTAAAAGGCAGCGTCATGAAACCTGACCTGCCCATTGTATGCGCTCATACTGTAAAGAACTACCAGTCCAAAGGCAACCAGAAACAATACAATAACGAATAGAAATCCGTCTATCTTCCCCGGTCTTGACTGCAACCAATCACTTCCTATACCAATTGATTTACCAGTTCCTTAAACCGCCTTCCCCGCACCTCATAATTCGGGAACATGCCCCAGCTTGCGCAGGCCGGTGACAGCAGCACGGCATCGCCGCTTACGGCTCTGTCCGCGCATATCTGCACAGCCTCCTCCAGCGTTTCCGCCATAATGATATCATGGAAGCCGCAGCGCCTTGCCGTCCCGGCGATCTTTTCCTTTGTCTGCCCTATCAGTACCAGATATTTTACTTTTCCGTCAAATGCTTCGATCCACTCCTCATAGGAGGAATCCTTATCATAACCGCCTCCGATCAGCAGCGTCGGACGGTCCATCGCCTGGATGCCCTTGATGGCGGCGTCCGGGTTCGTTCCCTTCGAATCGTTGTAATATACAACTCCGTGTTTTTCCGTCACATACTCGATCCTGTGTTCCACTGCCTTGAAGGTACGGACAACACTCCGGATCACATCAAAAGGAACGCCGTACGCGATCGCCATGGCGGATGCTGCCATCACATTTTCGTGATTGTGGCGGCCCGGAAGGTTCAGCTCCGCGACATTGCAAAGTACTGTCCTGCTTTTTCCGTCGTTAAAAACAATATCCCCATCCTCAAGATAAATGCCCTGTTTCAATGTATGC
The DNA here is from genome assembly GCA_964385485.1 of uncultured Lachnospiraceae bacterium. Lineage (GTDB taxonomy): Bacteria > Bacillota > Clostridia > Lachnospirales > Lachnospiraceae > Choladousia. The sequence continues at coordinate 1,196 of CAYLPF010000155.1, forward strand.
AGGCTGCTGAAATAAATGACCTTTGTATGTAAAGATAAACCAAATTCCCGCAGGATCTCATCCTCGTAGTTCAGTACGCAGGTATCCTCCGGCCCCTGGTTATGGGCGATCAGCTCCTTTACACGAATGTACTCTTCCATCGTATGATGGCGGTTCAGATGATCCGGGGTAATGTTCAGGATCGCGCTGACCCTGGGCGCAAAATTCTCTATAGTCTCAAGCTGGAAGCTGCTGATCTCCGCAACAGTGACAGCATCCTTCGTCATCCGCGGCGCTGCCTCTGTATAAGGGTTTCCGATGTTTCCCACCACGTATACCTCATCTCTCCAGGCTTTCACGATCTCTCCGAGAAGGCTGGTAGTGGTCGTCTTGCCATTCGTTCCCGTGACCGCCAGCACATCGCCGTTTCCGCACTCCCATGCAAGCTCCACCTCGCCCCAGATGCGGATACCCTTCTCCCGCATTTTATCCACAAGAGGGAGATCCGTGGGAACGCCGGGACTTAATATCACAAGCTCCGGATTTTCCATAAGATTCTCCGGAAGCTCTCCCAGCACGATCCGCACCGGCGCGTCCTGCGGCAGCTTTGCCCGTATATCCGCCTCCTTCAGGCTGTCATTTGCATCGTATAAGATCACATCGGCCTGCATTCCAAGCAGAAGGCCTGCTGCGCCGATACCGCTTAAGCCGGCGCCGAATACCAAAACCTTTTTCCCTTTCAGTTCCATCTATATCCCTCCTAAATCAGTTCAGCCCAACCAGCGCCAGAAGGCACAGAAAAGCCGTGATCACTGTGAATACCGTCACGACTCTCGTCTCAGACCACCCGCACAACTCAAAATGATGATGGATCGGAGCCATTTTGAAGAAACGCTTCCCACCCGTTTTCTTAAAATACGTAACCTGGATCATAACGGAAAGCACCTCTACGAGATAGATCAGCCCGATGATCGGAATGAACAGCGGCATCTTCATAACGTATGCAGCCCCGGCCACAAAGCCGCCCAGAGCCAGCGAACCCGTATCTCCCATGAACACCTTTGCCGGATAGACATTGAACAACAGAAATCCAAGAAGAGCTCCTGTGACCGCAGCGGTCAGAGGCTCAATCCCTCCCTTCAGAACAAGGGACGCCACCGTAAAAAAGACTGCCACCATCGTTGTCACGCCGGTAGCCAGGCCGTCCAGGCCATCCGTAAAATTCACGCCGTTGACCGTTCCGATAATCGCAAAATACGCGACCGGCACCGCCACGATCCGCGCCACATTGCCTGATATCACCTTTCCCCCTGAAAACGGGATCAGAAATTCCAGACAGGATGCGTCCATATTCCAGATATAGACAACAAAAATCGTCGTCACAATGATCTGTCCCAGCATCTTCTGCTTCGGATACAGGCCGTCTGAACGCCGAAGCACTACCTTCAGATAATCGTCGAGAAAACCGATGATACCAAAGCCCAGCACCAGAAAAAGCACCGGGATCATGCGCGGGAAACGCCCGATAAAAAACAGAGACGTCACCGTCATGCTGATCAGGATGATCAGGCCGCCCATCGTCGGCGTACCTGCCTTTTTCAAATGGGATTGCACACCCTCCTCACGCTCCGTCTGCCCCACCTTCAGCTTCTGAAGGAACGGGATCACAAAAGGACTGAGCGCCACACTGATTATAAATGCTGTAAACAGCGGAACCAATACGTCCTGATTAATGATCATCATACACCTCTTCTTCTCTTTCCTCGTTTTTCACAATACTATTTTTATCACAAATGCCAGAAAGATGCAACCGGCAGTTCCACTATGCAGAAAAATGACAGGCAGACCGGACACAGGGAAGAACTCCACAGGCGTATCTGTTGTGTGCCGGACTGCCTGAATGACATTGGTTCAGCTTTCCGGACAAATGACAGCCGGATTGTATCCGGGAACCATATTTTTTTACTGCTGTGCGGCTGCCGGGTTTTTCTCGATTCCGAGGTATGGCAGAATGTTCTCAAACATCTCCCGGATCACCGGCGCTGCGATCGTTCCTCCGTAATACACGCCCTGCGGATTATTGATGATGCAAAGCCCCAGAACCTGCGGATCATCGGCAGGACAGAAGCCGATAAAGGAGGAAATATACTTGTTTGCGCTTCTCGGCAGTGTCTCTGAAGTGGCCGTCTTTCCGCCGATGCGGTATCCCTCGATATACGCATTTTTTCCGCCGCCTCCATCCACCACCTGCTCGAGCAGATAGCGCATCGTCTCCGATGTCTTCTCAGAAAGGATCCTGTTGTCATCCTCATACTGGAACACCTTCAGAAGCGCACCATCCGCAGATTTGACACGAACGCCAAAATGCGGAATAATACGGATACCTCCGTTGATGATCGAACTGACCGTAGCGGCAAGCTGTACCGGCGTGATCTGAAAAGACTGGCCAAAGGAGATCGTCGCCAGCTCCACCTGCCCCACATTTTCTTTTTTGTGCATGATCGTCGCCGCTTCTCCCGGCAGATCGATTCCTGTCTTATTCTTCAGCCCGAATTGCTCAAAATAGGAAAAATACCGGTCTACGCCCAGCCGGAGTCCCACCTCGATAAACACGGGATTGCAGGAATTCTGAGTGGCCTGGAGAAAGGTCTCTGCTCCGTGTCCGCCGACCTTATGGCACCGTATTCTTCGGTCCTCCACGATCCTGAAGCCGGGGCACGAGAACTGATCCGTAAGGGACACGACTCCGGCTTCCAGCCCTGCCGCTGCCGTAATGACCTTAAAGGTCGAACCCGGCTCGTACGTATCATTGATGCAGCCGTTTCTCCACATCTGATTGAGGGCGTCCTGCAGCGCCTCCCCTGACAGCCCGCCGCTTCCGGAGGCCGCCGCACCTGCGGAAGCATCCTCCGCACCGGAAGCTTCTGCGTCTTCGGACATGATTTCTTGCCCGGAGACCAGAGTATACGGATCATTCAGGTCGAATTCCGGCACATTTGTCATGGCGTATATCTCACCGTTCATCGGATTCATGATAATGATGGAGACGCTGTCCGCCTGCTTCTGTTCCATTA
>CAYLPF010000156.1:0-4220 GCA_964385485.1 uncultured Lachnospiraceae bacterium
AGATGGGCCGCCGGGTGGCGAAATATCTTGTGGCTGACAGCTTTGCCGACTGGATTGAGCTGTCCCCGTATTACAGCCTCGTGGAGCTGGATATACCGCCGAAATGGTGTGGGAAGAGCCTCAGCGAGCTGCAGATCCGTGAAAAATACAATCTCAATGTAATCGGGATCAAGGACGGGGACAGCGTAACTGTCAAGCTGGATCCGAACGAACCGCTGAAGGACGGGATCGTGCTGATCGTGATAGGAGAGAACCGGGATCTGGAGGAATTCCGGCGGTAAGGAGCCGTTCAGAAATAACTTTTACAGGCAATATGGAAAGCTATTCCTGAGTTTATGTTGAGTGGAGATTTGAGGAAATGGATAGAAAAAAAGAAACCGGGAAGCTTGATTATATAAAACTGCTCGTTCTGCCTGTTTTTGCGGCAGCCGGGCTTACGTGCGCGACAAGCATGGACGCTTTTCATGTCACGAATGAAGGGATGGAGGGTTATTCGGCTCTGGCGGTGTTTCTGGAAAAATGTATGCGTTCTATGTCCGATAACCGGATGCTGCTTTTTCTGCTGGCGCTGATGACAGGCGTGGTGATCCTGGCAGTACAGAAAAAATCGTTTGAAAAAAGGGAACGTGTTCTTGCGGCGATCCTTGCGCTGGGTTTTTCCGGGATGCAGCTTCTGTGCAGATCGTACGCAGAGTGCGATAGCTGGGGGATGATCCTGGGCGGCAGCTTTGTTTTTCTGCGGGCTATGGTGATCATACTGGGAACAGCCGTGCCGGTGTATTACCTGATCCTTCTGGCCTTTGATTTTCTGGATGGCCTGGCTGCAAAGGAGAGTGTACAGCAGGGCGCTTTTTCACGAAAATACTATATCATATCATCGCTTCTTGTCCTGCTTTGCTGGATGCCGTATTTCATTCTGTTCTTTCCTGGCACCTCCGGCACGGATACGGCGACCCAGATCGCGCAGTTTTTCGGCCAGAGGACATGGACGATGGGCATGTCGTCGGTGCGGGGAGAGGATATTTATCTCAGCAATCATTTTCCGTTCTTTTCGACGGTGCTGGAAGGAAGCTTTGTAAAGCTGGGAGTCATGATGGGAAAGGCCGCATACGGCGTGGCGCTCTATAGCGTGCTTCAGATGATCTTTATGGCCTTTACGTTTACCGGAGTCTGGTTTTATCTGCGCTGGGCAGGGCTGTCCGGAAGGTGCCTGAAGGCGGGGCTGGTTTTTACGGCGATTTTTCCGATCTATCCGATGAACGCCATCTGTATGCTGAAGGATGTATCCTTCTCCGTATTCTGCCTGATCATGACGGTTTTGCTGTTTGAGATCATGCGCTCCCGGGGCGAGTCCTTAAAAAACAGGAAATTCTGTGCCGCGTTATTTCTGACTGCGCTTTTTGTGATGCTTTTCCGGAGTCAGGGTGTGTATATCATGATACTGGTCGCTGTCGTGGTTCTGGCAGTTTATCACCGGTACTGGAAGCAGGCGGCGGCCACTCTGGTTGTGCCGGTTCTTCTTTTTCAGCTCGTATGGATAAAGCTGCTTTTGCCTGCGTGGAACGTTGCGCCGGGCGGACGGCAGGAGGCTCTGGGGATCCTGTTCCAGCAGACCGCACGGTGCGTAAAGGAATATCCGGATGACGTGACGGAGGAGGAAAGAGAAGCGATCGACAAGGTGATCGCCTATGATCTTCTGGCGGAAAAATATAATCCGACGCTGACGGATCCGGTGAAATTCACGTTCCGGCAGGACTGCAGTACGGAGGATATCCTGGAGTACCTGAAGGTATGGTTTGCCATGCTGAGGAGGCACCCGGGGACGTATGTGGAGGCTGTGCTCAACAATTGCTATGGATTCTTCTATCTGCAGCAGTCTTCCAGCCTTGTCTATATGAATTACAAAAATAAAGACCGCTGGAAAGAAGGAGATGCGCTGCGGGTAGAGGCTCCGCTTCTGACGGAGCAGGTTTCAGAGGCGATCGGAGGCGTACCGTATTTCTTACAGAAGATACCTGTGCTGGGGATTTTCTTCAGCGTGGGAGCGTATTCATGGGTAGTGATCTTCTTTTTTATCAATACGCTGCGAAAACGGAAATACTTTTATCTGATACCGGGAATGGTGATGATCCTCTCCACAGGAATATTCCTGATCTGCCCGGCAAACGGCAATTTCCGTTATGTGATGCCGCTGATGTTTGCCGCGCCGTTCCTTTTCGGGATGTGTATTCTCCAAAGCGCGGGCAGCGGCAAAGCAAGATAAAGCTTTATTGGAAATGACAAATGTATTTGCTGTTTTTTATATCATAGAAACTTCGTTCCCTATGATATAAAAACGCTCCGTGAGGATGTGCGAAGCACATTTTTGCTCTTGATCAGTTACCAGATGAAGATAGCCGCGCTGCATCATGTGCGCGGGATGAAAGGTTCAAGATGGAGAAAAGGATGGAAAAAATTGCAGTGCTGATCCCGTGTTACAACGAAAGTAAGACGGTGGCAAAGGTAGTGAGGGACTTTAAGGCTGCATTGCCGGAGGCGACGGTCTATGTCTATGACAACAATTCTACGGATCATACGGATGAGATCGCGCGGGAGGCGGGAGCTGTCGTCCGGTATGAGTTCCAGCAGGGAAAGGGCAATGTCATTCGCCGGATGTTCCGGGATATTGACGCGGAGTGCTATATCATGGCGGACGGCGACGATACTTATCCGGCAGAGTACGCGCCGGAGATGGTGCGCAGAGTGTTGGAAAAGGGCGCGGATATGGTCGTAGGCGACCGGCTGTCCTCCACGTATTTTACAGAAAATAAAAGGCCATTCCATAATTTTGGGAATTCTCTCGTGCGGAAAATGATCAATTTTATGTTCAAGTCAAAGATAAAGGATATCATGACGGGCTACCGTGCGTTCAGTTATCAGTTCGTGAAATCATTTCCTGTGCTGTCGAAGGGTTTTGAGATAGAGACAGAAATGAGCATTCACGCGATTGATAAAAATATGCTTCTGGAAAATGTCGTGATCGAGTACCGTGACCGGCCGGAGGGCAGTGAATCAAAGCTCGACACGTATTCGGATGGAATGAAGGTGTTGAGAACCATTGCAAGGCTGTACCGCAATTACAAGCCGATGAACTTTTTCGGGGCGCTTGCTTTTGTACTGATTGCCCTTGCGGCTATCTTCTTTATTCCTGTTTTCGCGGAATACCTTCAGACAGGGCAGGTACCGAATTTCCCGACACTGATCGTGTGCGGCTTTGCCGTGATGGCTGGGATACAGTCACTTTTTTCAGGAATGATCCTCCAGAATATGGTGCAGAAGAACCGGCAGGATTTCGAGATGGAGCTGCAGCACATTGCGGAACGCAGAAAGAGACTGCTGGAAAAAGAAGAAATTTTGGTCAAAAAGTCCTTTGACAAATCCGGCGGACAATAGTATTATAAGAATCGTGCAATGAGTAGCTGAAACGGTGTAAATCCAGTTGTTTCGGCTACTCATTTTATTTTTATATCAAAGCAGGGCAGTGTGTGACCAATGGGCGTAAATCCGGCTGTATGCTCACACGCTGTTTTTGCGTTTATGAGGAGGTTTTTATATGGAAGTGAAAAGTAATTCTTTTTTGGAAACGGAAAAGATAGGAAGGTTAATGCGGAAATATTCGATCCCCTGCGTTATCTCCCTCGTGGTCGCGGCGCTTTATAACATCGTTGACCAGATTTTTATTGCAAATGCCGATTATCTCGGCTCTTATGGAAACGCCGCCAACACAGTGGTGTTTCCGCTGACGGTTGTGGCATTGGCCATTGCCGTGATGATAGGCGACGGCTGCTGCGCCTTTGTCAGTATCAGCCTGGGCGCCAATCGAAAGGAAGACGCCCATAAAAGCATCGGAAACGCCGTACTGCTCTGTGTGATCAGCAGTATCGTGCTGACCGTGATCTATTTTGTTTTTATGGACGCGATCCTCATTTTTTTCGGCGGTAAAGTCAATGCGGAAACATATGCCTGTGCAAAAGAGTATTTTACCTGGATCGCAATGGGGATCCCGTTCTATATGTTCGGGCAGGCAATGAATCCCATTATCCGCTCGGACGGGAGCCCCAAATTCGCTATGGTAGCCACGCTTGCCGGCGCGTTTACCAACATTATTCTCGACCCGATATTCATTTATCCGCTGCGGATGGGAATGATGGGCGCGGCAGTTGCTACGGTAGCCGGACAGA
>CAYLPF010000157.1:0-4201 GCA_964385485.1 uncultured Lachnospiraceae bacterium
ATTTCAAGATTCTCCTTTAATGTCACCAGCATGTCCTTCCCTCCTGACAATATTTGAGCAAAATCCAGCCCTCATTTGCCGCCTGTTATCGTCCCGCCAAACGATATAATATATACCGGATTCAGCGCGTTCATCATATGATATCTCCCAAGCGTTTTTGATTTTGCCGCACTGACCTGTACAATCTCCGCATCTGTTATTTCCAGCTCCTTTATGACCTTCATGACCTCTGCAATGCTCTCCAGTGCGATGGTATTGAGAACGATACGCACGTGCGGATTTTTGGAAAGCAGAAGCCCGATGATCTGTTTCATATTGCCGGAGCTGCCGCCGATAAACGCATGGGTCGGCTCCGGCAGCTCCTTCAGGGCTTCCGGAGCCAGGCCCTCCACCGTCACAATATTTGACAGGCACATATTCCGGCTGTTTTCCTGAATTAACTCGATCCCTTCATGATTGCGCTCTATCGCGTAGACCGTCCCCGCTGTACAGAGTCTGGCGGCCTCTACTGACACAGAGCCGGTGCCCGCTCCCACATCGTAGACAACGGCATCCTCCGTAAGGCGCAGCTTTGCCACGGACAGGATCCTGATCTCTTCCTTCGTCATGGGTACCTTTCCGCGCACGAACGATTCATCCGGAATACCCGGCGTGATCACATGGGCCGCTTCCGGATTTTCCAGCATCATAATATGAAGTCCTGTAGTATCGCATTTCAGGAAGTCCGACGGAGCGCCGCTTCGTATCGTCTCGTTCCGATAGGAAAGATTCGTACCCACCGTAACGCGTACCTGGCTCTGTCCCGCTTCATTAAGCTCCCTGCAGATACGCTCTACATCCTCTTTTCCACTGACAAGCAGGATCAGCTTTGGATAACGCCTCACATAACCCAGCACCGCGACCTGCTTTCCATGGGCGCTTATCAGCTTCGCATCCTGCCATGCGGTAGGGATCCTGGAAGCAAAATAAACGACTGACGAAATGCCGCAGTAATAGTGTATCTGTTCTCCCGGGAACGCGCTCTGGATTCCATTTGCGCCGCTGTAAAAGCCTACATCCCCGGACATCAGAATAACGATATTATGATAACACGGATTCTCTGCAAGATACTCTGCGATCTTAGCTCCGCTGTACTCAGCCACCGCAGCCGCTGACGGAGAAACGATGCCCTCCATCTCCTGAACACTCTCAAGGATCCGTTTTGCCCCGAACAGAATATCCGCTGTCCGGATGACCTGTGCCGCCTCATGAGTCAGCGTGTCCAGGGTACCCATCCCGATACCGACGCAGCTGATACAGCGCATTTTCCCGGCTTCTGTCTCTTCGCCGGGAATATCTGAACCGTTTTCCCCCAGGATCTGGCCAAGCCTCTGCGTTATCTCTTCCCAGCTATACCCCGTCTCTTCCGGTCTTCGGATAATAACAGTCCGGACGCCCAGCCTCTTTGCAGCCTCTGTTTTTTCCGGGAAGCCGCCGGAGGTACCTGTGTCCTTTGTCACGAGAAACGAAGCGCTTATCTGGCGCATCATCGCTTCATTCATATCCGCCGAAAAGGGTCCCTGCATACCGCAGATCTGTTTCCCCTCCAGGCCAAGCTCCCGGCAGGCAGCGATCACCTTTGCGGAGGGAAGTACCCTTGCAAACAGCCTTGATCTGTCTGAAATACATTCCGTAAATATATGCAGCTCTTTGCTCCCCGTGGTAAGGAATATCTGCCCTTTCTGCGTTTCCAGATACTGTGCCGCTTCCCTTGCAGAATTCACGTAAACACATTCGCCGGATGCTCCTTCGCCGCCGGATGCTCCTCTGCCAGACCCGGTTCCCGGCCGCAGATACCGCAGATATGGATGCCCTGTTTTTTCACATGCGCTGCGTACATTTTGGGAAACCTCCACCGCATAAGGATGCGTGGCATCCACCACCGCACAGAAAGCGCCGTCCTGCATGAAGCGGCACATTGCTTCCATATCCATGCGCCCCTGTCGGATCTCAAGGTACTGCCGCGGTGTCAGTACTTCCTCTCCGTATTCTGTGGCTACGCACAGCGTATGAAATATTTTATTTTCATTCAGGTAGTCCGATACCTGTCTGCCCTCTATCGTCCCGCCGAAAACCAGGACTCTTTTTTCTGTCATATCCGATATCCTCTCGGCGTCACCATCCGTCCCCTGATCTCCCTCGTCATGGAATTTCCGATAAACACCGTCGTAAACATATTTACCTGTGTATCCCGAAGCTCTTCCAGCGTATACAGGTTTGCTTTCTCGCCCTCCCTGCCGATGTTCTCCACCGTACCGCAGATGCGATCCTTTGGAAGCGCCTTAAGAAGAATGTCACAGGCACGTTTCAGGTAGTCAGGCCGCCCCTTGCTGGAAGGGTTGTACAGGCAGATAGAAAAATCCGCCTCCGCAGCGCACCGCAGTCTTTTTTCAATCTTCTCCCATGGAGTCAGCCGGTCACTTAAGCTGATGACCGCAAAATCATGGGTCAGCGGCGCACCCAGTACCGCTCCGCCGCTCAGCGCCGCAGTCACGCCGGATACGACCTCCACTTCAATTTCCGGATAATCCGCGCCGATTTCCAGCATCAGGCCGCTCATTCCGTAAACACCGGCATCCCCGCTGCACACCATTGCCACCTTCCTGCCTTTTGCCGCTTCCTCAAACGCCATCTCACACCGTTTTGCTTCCTGCGTCATAGGCGTAGTCAGAAATTCCTTCCCCGGATACCTTTCTTTCAGCAGATTTACGTAGACTGTATAACCGATGATCGTATCGCATTCCTTCAGGATACTGTCGGCCCTTACACACATCATTTCCGGATTTCCCGGGCCCATCCCTACCACATACAATTTATTCTTCAAAACGCACTCTCCATTCCCGTACCGCAAGCGCTGCGGTCACGCCATTTTCTGCATATTTTTCTCTGATCAGCCTTCCATTCTTTCCCGCTGCCAGCAGCGCCGACCGTTCACAGACGTTATCCGCGCCCGTCGTCTGTCGGACAAATTCCGACGGCTTGAAATCGCCTTCCACCTGCATAAGCTCATCCGCTGTATACGTTTCAAAATCAATCCCGTACATCCGGCACAGCTCCAATATGCCCTGTTCTTCTTTCTTCAGATCAATAGAAGCTGCCGCTCTGACTGCTTTTTTCGGTATCCGCTGTTCTGCCAGCACTTTTTCCACTGTCTGTCGGATATCCTCAGCCGGTTTTCCTCTCCGGCATCCAATGCCAAGCGCCACACTGCGCGGGATCAGGTGCAGAACTGTTCCTTCACTGCTGTCCAGATATCCCGAAAGCTCCTGCTGCGTGGGCGCAGATTCGGAGATCCATATGATATGGGCTGCTTTCTGCGCTTCAGGACTTGTGTCCATCAGCCTCAGCTCCGCCGGGATTTTCCCCTCAATCGATCCGGCACAGTACACGCCGACATCCTCTCCCCGGAGGATCGCCGCCGCAATCCTTTTGGCCGCCTGCATGGAACCGATCGCCAGGTCATTCTTTCTGGCAAAAACATCCACGGCAAGCTTTCCGTTGACATCAGAAGATGTCGTGATCACGGGGACTGCCCCGATCAGTGACGCCACCTTACGTGCCAATTCATTTGCCCCTCCGATATGTCCGGAGAGCAGAGATATTACAAACTGTCCCATCTCATCAATGACAAGCACTGCCGGGTCAGTGGTCTTACTTTTCAGGAATGGAGCAATGGTACGGACTGCGATTCCGCAGGCGCCGATGAATAGAATGCCGTCGGCCTGCTCAAAGCACTTCCCGCACCATGCTTTCAGATCCTTTTCATACCACAGGATCCGGCACATCTCCCGGCCGTCTTTTTCCAAACGCATCATTCCTGTTTCTTTCCCGGACTCCGCCGTTTCTGTCAGCCTGCCTTCTTCCAGTACCTGCCCGATCCTTCCGGCGAGTTCCCGGCCCTGCTGCGTAAATGCGGCAATTCCTATTCTGCGCGTTTTTCTCCCTCCCTGCTCACCTTTGCCTGACGGAACTCAGTCGTGAAAGCGGGATGGTACAGCTCTGAGCGGTTATATCCCGCCTGCGCCACGGCATCTCCCACAATGATCAGCGCCGTCTTCGTCACGTCATTATCCTTTGCGCACTGTGCCAGCGTCCCCACCGTACACATATAGCTGCGCTCATCCGGCCACGTTGCCTTGTAGACGATCGCAGCCGGTGTGTT
>CAYLPF010000158.1:0-4192 GCA_964385485.1 uncultured Lachnospiraceae bacterium
CGAATTTGCAATACTGATTGATCTGGCAGTTCGCAGCCAGGCCGACTGCCATGGCATACTCCACCACCTGCTTATTCAGTACCGGAAGGGATCCCGGCATACCGGTGCAGACGGGGCACGTATGGGTATTCGGCGCACCCCCAAAGGCAGTGGAGCAGCCGCAGAAAATCTTAGTCTTCGTTGCCAGCTCGACATGGACTTCCAGTCCGATCACTGTCTCATACTGCTTTGCCATATCAGTCCGCCTCCTTTCCGTCACTGTTTTTGTACAGGCTGCCAGGATCCGGCGCCTGCCATCTCCCACGCGCCTGTTCAAATGCGTACGCCGCCCGGATAATATTCTTCTCCTTAAAACAGTCGCCCAGCATCTGCACACCGATTGGAAGCCCCCGGCTGTCCGTGCAGCACGGAACGGAAACTCCCGGCAGTCCCGCCAGGTTCACGGAGATCGTATAGATATCACCGAGGTACATTTTCAGCGGATCGCTTAAGGACTCCCCCAGCTTCGGCGCTGTCGTGGGCGATACCGGAGCCAGGATCACATCATATTTTTCAAACGCGCGGTCGAAGGACTGCCTGATCAGCGCCTTTGTGCGCAGCGCTTTCAGATAATATGCATCATAGTAACCGGAGCTTAAGACGAAGGAACCCAGCATGATACGGCGCTTTACCTCCTCGCCAAAGCCCTCGGAACGGCTCTTTTTGTACATGTTGTGAAGTCCCTCGTATTCCTTTGCGCGGTACCCGTATTTCACACCGTCAAAACGCGCCAGGTTTGAGCTGGCCTCTGCGGAAGCGATCACATAATACGCGGGAATCGCGTAATCCACGAGGCTCAGGTCAAATTCTTCTACGATCGCGCCTTTCTGCTTCAGCACATCCGCTGCGTGAAGGACTGCGTTTTTCACCTCGTCCTCCAGCCCTTCACTGAAATAATCAGAAGGAATACCGACCCGCATCCCTTTCACATCATCCACGAGGGCTGAGGTAAAATCATAATCCTGCCTGAGAACCGAGGTACTGTCCTTTTTATCGTGGGACGCGATCATCTCAAGGATCGCGGCACAGTCGGAGATATCCTTCGCCACCGGACCGATCTGGTCAAGAGAAGAACCGTACGCGATCAGGCCGTATCTGGAAACCGTCCCATACGTAGGCTTCAGCCCAGTCACGCCGCAGAAGGAGCTTGGCTGGCGGATGGAACCGCCCGTATCAGAACCAAGGGCGTAAACCGCTTCTCCGGCTGCCACAGCCGCGCAGGATCCGCCCGATGAGCCTCCCGGTACGTGCCGCGTGTTCCAGGGATTCCTCGTCACCCCAAAGGCTGAGGTTTCTGTCGTGCTTCCCATGGCAAATTCATCCATATTTGTCTTGCCGAGTATGACAGCCCCGGCTTTTTCCATATTTAAAACGGCCTCCGCCGAGTATGTCGGCACAAAATTATATAATATCTTTGAGCTGCAAGTCGTTTTCAGCCCCTCCGTGCAAATATTGTCCTTGACGGCGGCCGGAACGCCGGCCAGCGGCCCCGCAAGCTCCCCCTGGCCAATCGCTTTCTGCACTGCGTCAGCGCGTTCCAGCGCCCCGTCGGCATCCACTGTCACAAATCCGCCGATTGTTCCATCCAGCGCTTCAATGCGGTCAAGGCCGGCCTGCACCGCTTCCCGGACCGATATCTCTTTTTCTTTTATCTTCCTGCCCAGCTCCAGGGCAGTCATTTCCATAATCTGCATGTCGGATTTCCTTTCTTTTTGTAGCAATTCACAGTCATCCGCGCCCATTCGCAAAACCCGCTGCGCCGCAGGCACAACGAATCTGTCTATCTATACAAGTCGGGCTGCCCTGACGAAATGGCATTTACTCTACGGTCTTCGGCACCTTGAAGGAACCATCCTTCTTTTCCGGCGCATTCGCCAGCATTTTTTCACTCTCATCGCCATTCGTCACAACGTCCTCCCGGAACACATTGTGTACCGGAAATACGTGGGAGAGCGGCTCCACGCCGGACGTATCCAGCTCATTCAGCTTATCGATATAGTCCAGCATTCGCCCGATATCTGCTTTAGCCTGCTCCTTCTCCTCCTCCGAAAGCTCCAGCTTCGCCAGAATTCCAACATACTCGATTGTCTCATCACTGATCCTGTCTGCCATAATTGCCTCCATTCTCTCTAATTGTTCCAACCGGATCCTATGGCTCCAGCCTCGACAAGTCTCTTGGGAATAACGTCGTCTCCCTTACATTATCCTCTCCCACCAGCTTCATTGTCAGACGTTCCAGGCCAATGCCAAGCCCTCCGTGGGGCGGCATCCCATATTTAAAGGTGTTAAGGTACTGATCCATGCCCTCTTCTGACATTCCTCTGGCCGCGATCTTCTCCCGGAGTTTCCGGTAATCGTGAATACGCTGTCCGCCAGTGGTGATCTCCAGGCCGTGGAACAGAAGGTCAAAGCTCAGGGTGAACTTCGTGTCCTCCGGGTCATCCATCGCATAGAAGGGACGCTTTTTCGACGGGTAATGAGTGACAAACACGAAATCCGCATCGAATTCCTCTTTAAAATACCGCCCGATCAGCGTTTCCTCCTCCGGCTCCAGATCGTACGGATTCCTGATCCTGCGGTTATATTTCTCCGAAACAAGCTCCTTTGCCTTATCGAAACGCACCATGGGAATTTCATCTGTCTTTGGCAGCGCGATATCCAGTATCTTCAGCTCCTGCGCATACTCCGCTGCCAGGAGCTTCATCGTATACTGGAGAAAGCCCGTCTCCATCTCCATGATATCCGTAAAGCTGTCAATATAGCCCATCTCAAGGTCAAGGCTCGTATACTCGTTCAGATGGCGCTTCGTGTTGTGCTTCTCAGCCCGGAATACGGGCGCCGTCTCAAATACGCGGTCAAACACGCCCACCATCATCTGCTTGTAGAACTGCGGGCTCTGGGCCAGCACCGCCGGATGATGGAAATAATCCAGCTTGAAGATGTTGGAACCGCCCTCCGCTCCTTTCGCGCCGATCTTCGGCGTATGGATCTCCGTGAACTGCTGGCTGTACAGATAGTCCCGGAATCCCCGGACGATCCCCTCCTGAATGCGGAATTTCGCGCGTTCCCGCACATTGCGCAGGGAAATACTCCTGTTGTTCAGCTTGGCCTCCAACGAAGTATTCAGCTTCCACTTTCCTACCGGCAGCGGCAGCACGTCATAAGGCGTCGTAAGCACCTTTCCTTCCGATACCCGGATCTCGATCCCGTGAGGCGCACGTTCATCCCGGCAAAGAATGCCGGTCAGCTCCACAGTCTGAGCCTCCCGGATCGTCCTGGCCGGAATGGAACATACGCCCTCCTCCAGCACGCACTGCAGCAGTCCGCCGCGCTTGCGCAGCACGACAAAAGCTACCTCTCCCATATCCCTGATCGTGTGTACGGCCCCGTTTACCTTCACCTGCGCTCCAACACGCTCCGGTCTCAATAATTCCTCCAGTTCCAGTGTTTCCTTTGCTGTAAGTCCTGATAAAAATTCCATTCTGCTCTCCTTCCGCTTCCGGGATCCTCTGTGCGCGAGGCGAAACGCGCCCTGTGCGTTTCCGCGTCACAGGCTGTCAGCAGCAGATCATTTCCTTCCGGATAATAGAAAAGAACCGGTAAAAACCATATAAATATGATTCTGCCAGTTCTTCCCTTTTTTATCCCTGCTTTCAACAGTCTGATGCACATAAAGAATCCCGGAACATCATAATATGATATTCCGGGACGGATAATCTATACCCGCGGTACCACCCGCATTGCAGACATCTTCGTCTGCCTCTCCTTTTTCACTTAACGCGTGCGACGTACTGTCCTACTTAACATACCGTTCCACCTTGAACCCTGCTCAGACACATAACCCGCAGTCTCTCTTCCCTGCAGGTAACTGAAATAAACCCGCGCAAAGTATACAATCTTCAGCCTTCTGAAACGGATACGGTTCAGACAGTCAGCTCCGGAGTGTTCCCTATTGTCTCCTTCCCTCCATCGGCACTCTCAGTCGGTGATGCCGAATTCCTGTCAAGTTCCAGCGACAGAGTCTCCTTCATTGCTTTTATAATGCAGTTATCCTAGCACAATTCTCAAAGACTGGCAAGTGTTTTTTTCTTTTACTATAAAGTACCCTTTTCCGCGAAGCGGAAAACTGAGTTCAGGGATGCACCCATGCGCG
>CAYLPF010000159.1:0-1611 GCA_964385485.1 uncultured Lachnospiraceae bacterium
GTGCGGGTCGGCGGTATACAGGCTCTGTTGGGATACATGTCTGCGTCTATATGGTGAATTCATAGAGTTTTCACAGAATGAACAAATTTTTTTCAATTTCTATTTAGTACAATAAGAAAAATCAGGGCAAATGCGGATTTTGCGTTTTGTCCGGTTATGAAAAATATGGAGGTATGAAAATGAAGAAACTACTGGTAATGACTCTTTCTGTGTCCATGGCTTTGAGTATGGCATCAGGAGGGCTTGTAAATGCTGAAGATGCTATGGATTCAGGACAGGTGAGCCAGATTGCGGCGTCAGATAAAGAGTATATTGAATATACACTGAACCTGGCAAATAATGAGCAGCAGGAATGGTCTTACTCTGCGGATACGGACGCATGGGTGCTTTCTATTGTTCCGGCAGTGGCGTATCCGGAAATAGAGGATGAGCAGGGTGTCTCCGTCTGTGTACCCGGAGCTTATGTGACAGGGATTGATACGGATGGCGACGGAAACGGAGATGTGACGGCAGAGACGTACACAGAGACGGTAAGGGGAGCGCTTGTCATCGACTATGAGGCAGAAATGACGAGCACGAACGGCCAGGTCTATACGGCTGCCACGGCTCCTGTCATTTTGAATACGGGAGCTGCGGGCTACGGTTCCAGCACAAATACGGCGGCTTCCGCTACGTACGCGTCGGAAGGCTATATCAATGTCGCCTGTGGAAACCGCGGTAAGCAGGATACGGCGACGGATGAGAACGGCGACGTTTATTATACAGGAGACGCACCCTCCTGTCTCGTAGACCAGAAAAACGCGGCGCGTTTCATAAAGTACAATATCCTTCTGGGCAATCTTCCGGGCAGCGTGGATTACTTCATATCTACCGGCGGCTCCGGAGGCGGCGCTCATGCAGTCATGTTTGCCGCTACTTCCAATAACCCGGATTTTTATGACTATGAGATCGAAGCCGGCGCAGTCGGCGTGTACCGGCTGGAGGATGGAAGCTATTCCACGGCGGCGACGGTCAACGGCACGGATTATGATATTTCAGACGGCGCCTGGGGCTGTATCGCGTACAGCGCGATCACTTCGCTGTATGAAGGCGATATGGCAATGGCGTTTGAATACTATATGGATACCACATATGATTTTGGCACGCCCTTCCAGGCACAGTTGGCGGAATATCTGTCAGCCGCTTACATGGAATACATCAATGGGCAGGAACTGTCGGTGGCGGAATCCGCAGTTGGATTTGATCTGAACGGTGATGGCGATCTGGAGGATACAGTCGCATTGACGATTGAGTACGACCCGGATACGTACCCGGAGACAAACGGATATTATGGATCATATCTGGATCTGTATCTGGCTGAATTCCGCTCAAATCTGCAGTGGTACCTGGATAATCTGGATTATGCCGAAGGCTGGACATGGTTTGATGCGGATGGAAATGTTCTGAGCGACGAGGAAGTTGCTTCGATGACGGCGGCTGATAAGGCATCGGCTTTTCTTGAGGGACGTTATACGAAAGGAAATTCCGGCGGGAGAGGCGGCATGATGGGAGCGCTTCCCAGCGGAATGAACGGTGCGGATGACTTCATCGGCCGGGATGGACAGACCCCCG
>CAYLPF010000159.1:1711-4174 GCA_964385485.1 uncultured Lachnospiraceae bacterium
ATACCGGAAGACGGCGGAACACCGGAGAGCGGCATACCGGAGGAAGGCGGATCTGCAGAAAACGGCATACCAGAAGACGGTTTCGACGGAAAGGGCGGCTTCGATAGAGAAGGCGGCTTTGGCGGAAAAGACGGTTTCGGCGGAAAAGGAGGCCGCGGCTTCGACAACAGTGAAGTGGCAGAAAACAGTGCCGGAGATACGATGGATGTAGGTACGCCGGACGCAGGAACGACCCAGGCAGCCGGAAGCGGCGTGGACTCTTCTGTTTATGAAACATATGAGGAAATGGTAGAAGCGTACGCAGAGGACATCGCAGGACTTGAAGCAGGCGATAAATATGGAAATAATCCGGTTGATCTTTATAATCCGCTGAATTATATCGGTGCGGAGGATACGGAAGATCCGGCATGGGTAAGGATCCTGATGGGCGCCGCTGAGGGCGACATGTCCATGTTTAATTCTCTGAATCTTCAGATCGCTATGCTGAATGCAGGGATTGATGCCAATATTGAATGGCAGTGGGACGGCGGCCACGTTCCCTCGGAAATTTTCAGTGAGTCATTTGCCTTGTACGTTGACCAGATGTACGGTGAGTATGTGAACGGCAATACAGTCGAAACGCCAACAGCGAACCCGCAGACAGAAAATGGTACGTCGGAGGAAGCATCCGGAACTGATCTGAGCAGTTGGGTGGACGCGACGGATATTACCAGCGTGTCCTTCTCTCTGGCAGACGCGGCTGCATACCGGACGAAGGGAGCCAGCAAGGCGATCCCGGGCTTCGACGTGATCGACTATGGGCAGGAGGACTACGTATTCGGAAACGATACGCAGGATGCGCGTCATTGGAACACAGCGCTGCTTCAGATATTTGAAGAGTATGCGGACATACTGGAACCGTTGTTTAACAGCAATTAACAAATTCAAAAGATTGAAAACAGTAATAAATTTCGTTCGCGGGTATATTTACAAAACAGCAGAATAATGTTTGCAAAAACGGGGATAATCTTCTTAAACCAAAATAAAAGGAGCTGAAAACAATTCATGATAGAATCTGATACAATCAAGCTGCTTCGGGAATGTGATGCCGGTATTAAAATGGGCGTTGCATCTATTGAGGATGTCCTGGATTATGTACACGACGAGACTCTTCGAAAATGCCTTGTGGATTGCAAAGGAGAACACGATGAACTGAAAGAGGAAATTCAAACTCTTTTGGATAAATACCATGATGACGGAAAAGATCCCAATGCGATGGCGAAAAGCATGTCCTGGATGAAAACGAATGTGAAACTGGTTATGGATGAATCGGATGAAACGATTGCCGATTTAATGACAGATGGCTGTAATATGGGGGTAAAGTCCCTTAACAAATATCTGAACCAATACAAAGCTGCGGAAGAGAAAACGAAGGACATTACGAAACGTCTGATAAATCTTGAAGAAAAACTCGCCGTCGATATCCGTTGCTATTTATAGCACGAAAGAATACAGCCATTGAAATCCGGCTCCAGCTGTGGAGGCGGGTGTCAATGGCTGATTGTTAATTCAGCAGATAGATGGAAAAGTTCAGGTAGCCTGCAAAAGCCACCCATAACAGATATGGAAGCATCAGATACCCGGCCGGTTCTGATATCCGGCAGAACAGAATGGCGGTATAGAGAATCAGCAGCCACATCAGTACAAGCCAGATAAACGCAAACAAATATAGTTCCAGATTGAAAAAGATAATCGACCAGAAAAAGTTAAATGCAAGCTGAATGCCATATACAGTCAGGGCAGTATCGTTTGGCTTCCCGGACACAAGCGCCAGATACGACGCAAATCCCATAAGGATATACAGTATCGTCCAAACCACCGGGAACAGCCAGCCCGGCGGAGCCAGGGCAGGTTTGTTCATGGATGTGAAGGCTTCCATATTGTTTTGTGTGAGAAGCGCGGATAAGCTGCCGACCGCAAGCGGTATCGCCAGACAGGTAATCAGGTCTTTCCATTTGATCTTCAAAAAATCACCCCTTACTACAGCTATGATCTGATCTGCCGTTTTATTCCATATTGGAAATATAGTATTTCAGAAGGCGCCGGACAGGTTTTCCTGGGGGAAAGATCAGAATTGATTGCGTAATAAGGTGTGAAGGGGGACGGATCATCCCCCCGCTCAGTCAAAGGGCTTATTACGGAAGCTTTTTGCCGGTCAGCATTTCGTATGCCTGAAGATATTTGTTGATGGTTTTTTCTACGATGTCCTCCGGCAGGGTCCAGTCATTGCCAGGGTTTGCTTTCAGCCAGTCCCGGGCGAACTGCTTGTCAAAGGAGGGCTGTCCGTGACCCGGCTCATATACGTCAGCCGGCCAGAAACGGGAACTGTCAGGGGTCAGCATTTCGTCACCGATCACGATGCTGCCGTCCTCGTCCAGACCGAATTCAAACTTTGTATCTGCGATGATGATGCCGCGGCTCAGC
>CAYLPF010000160.1:0-4156 GCA_964385485.1 uncultured Lachnospiraceae bacterium
ATAGTAAACGACATTATTTATGTCGTTTACTATAATTATTCTTATATCAGCCCCGCGCTTGAACTCTCAAGCTGTGCCTTCGCCTGCCGGATCCCCTCCAGTTCATCCTCCGTCACCTTATCTGCCCGGAATCTTGACAGCCGTTTCTGCAAGGCATTGCAGTCGCTCTTTATTTGTTTCTTCTGTGCTTTCTCCAGTGATTTTCCCTTATCCTTAAGCGCCTGTTCCGTACGGTTCAAGAGTCCCTGGGCCTCGCTTACCACTTCCAGCGCTTCCCGGCGCAGCGTATCCTGGCCCGCATACATCTGCGCGTCAAAGATCGCCCGCTGGATCTCATCCTCCGACATTCGGTCAGAAGCTGTGATCGTGATCGACTGCTCCTTTCCCGTATCCAGATCCCTCGCGGAAACCTTCAAAATGCCGTTAGCGTCAATATCAAAGGTCACTTCGATCTGCGGTACTCCGGCCGGTGCGCGGCGAATTCCCTTCAGCTTGAATTTGCCGATCGTCTTATTGTCCCGGGCCATGGGACGCTCTCCCTGAAGAACGTGGATCTCCACAGAGCTCTGGTACGGCGCTGCCGTAGAAAATACCTGTGAATACCGGGTCGGCAGCGTGGAATTGCGGTCCACCAGCTTCGTTGCCACGCCTCCCACCGTCTCTATGGACAGGCTGAGGGGCGTCACATCCAAAAGCAGCAGCTCCTGCCCCGTCCCTGCAGCTACAAGTCCTTTGCCCTGCAGCGTACTCCCCAGAATGGCCGCGCCCTGCGCTACACATTCATCGGGATTGATATTTTTTGACGGTTCTTTGCCGGTCAAAGCCCGCACCTTATCCTGTACTGCCGGAACCCTGGTGGAGCCGCCCACCAGAAGCACCCGGTCAAGCTGCGCCGGACGGATCCCCGCATCACCAAGCGCCTGCTGCACCGGTCCCGTCGTCCGCTCTACCAGATCTCTGACGAGCTCATTGAATTTCGTCCTCGTCAATGTCATGTCCAGATGCACCGGCTCCCCCTTCGACTGAGTCAGGTAAGGCAGCACGATATTGGTACTCTCAGCAGTGGACAGCTCCTTTTTGGCCTGCTCCGCCGCCTCTTTGACACGCTGCATGGCGGCAAAATCCCACGTCAGGTCGATGTGCTGCTCCGCCTTAAAGCTTTTCACGATCCAGTCGGTAATTCTTTCGTCGAAATCGTCGCCGCCCAGATGATTGTCCCCGGCTGTCGCCAGCACTTCGATCACACCGTCTCCAATCTCAATAATAGACACGTCAAAGGTACCGCCGCCCAGGTCATATACCATGACCTTCCGGGCTTCTCCATGGTCAAGGCCATAAGAAAGCGCCGCGCTCGTAGGCTCGTTAATGATCCGTTTTACCGTCAGTCCCGCGATCTGCCCTGCATCCTTCGTGGCCTGCCGCTGCGTATCATTGAAATACGCCGGAACTGTAATGACTGCCTCTGTCACCGGCTCTCCTAAGAATTCTTCCGCTTCCTTTTTCAAATGCATCAGGATCATCGCGCTGATGGTCTGCGGCTTGTATTCTGTACCGTCAATGCGTGTACTCCAGTTCGTTCCCATATGCCGCTTCACGGAGCAGATCGTCCGGTCCGGGTTCGTCACTGCCTGCCGTTTCGCCGCCTCACCCACGAGGCGCTCGCCATTTTTTGTAAAAGCTACGATACTCGGCGTAGTCCTGCTGCCGGAGCTGGTAGGTATGATCACCGGCGCGTCATTTTCCACCACTGACACGCAGCTGTTCGTCGTCCCCAGATCAATTCCTATTACCTTTCCCATCTTTCTTCCTCCAAATCCCATTTATCTGAAAACTGTTTTTTAATTTTTCAAAAATTATAAGCCTTTCCAGCCGCAAGTCAATGGATTTTACAGTTTTTTTAGACTCTTTCGAAAGATTTCAGGGCGATAACACATCAAACGCCATCGCTTATATACCGCACTGCTGATTCAATTTTCAGCGCTGCCGGTTCATTTTTGCCGCCTTGCAGAACAGGAAAAAACCGATAATGAACATCACGGAAATAATTGCCACGCCGAAATTCGCCACTCCCGTAAGCTGTGCGACGAATCCCACCAGCATCGTCCCGACAAAGGAGGCGCCTTTTCCGCAGATATCATAGATCCCGAAGTATTCTCCTGATTTTTCCGGCGGGATGATGCGGGCAAAATAAGAACGTGACAGCGCCTGGATCGCCCCCTGGAACATCCCCACAAGCACCGCAAGCAGCCAGAACTCCCACTGCTTGTCGAGCTGGATCGCAAACAATGCAATGCCAGTATACGCCAATATGCAGACCTTGATCAGCAGATCGGTCGGGTATTTCTTTGAAAGCTTCGAGAAAACCAGCGCACACGGAAACGCGACAAGCTGTGTCACCAGAAGCGCAAGCAAAAGTCCTGAGGAATCCAGCCCCAGTGCGCTGCCGTACGCCGTCGCCATTTCTATGATCGTGTATACTCCGTCAATGAAGCAGAAAAAGGCCAGCAGATACATAAAAATATTTTTCTGTCCGCTGATATCCCGCAGCGTCGCCCCGAGACGGCGGAAGCTGCTGCTGATCGGATGCTCCGGCATCTGAATATAATTTTTCTGCTCATATTTTTTCAGAAGAGGGATCGTCACCAGCAGCCACCACAGAGCATTCAGCACAAATGCGATCGTCATGGCCGTTCTCATGGAAATCCCGAGCTTATCGTACATCAGTACAAAGACGAGAGAAATGACAAACGGGATACAGCTTCCGATATATCCCCAGGCATATCCATTGGAGGAAACCATGTCAAGGCGATCTGCCGTGGTCACATCCACCAGCATGGAATCATAGAAGATCAGGCTGGAATTGTAGCCCACCTTCGCGATCACAAAGACCGCCAGAAACACGACCCAGGAAGCAGGCAGCGACAGGGCGGCACATCCCAGCACGCCCACCATCATACTGATGGTGAACAGCGGCTTCTTGTAATTCTGCGTATCGGCGATCGAGCCCAGCACCGGGCCGATCAGCGCCACAATGATAGTAGCCACCGAAGCGGCATAGCCCCAGTATGCCAGATAATCCACCTCTGATATCCCGGCATTGCCCGCCAGATAATTAAAATAAATCGGTATGATCGTAGATACCAGCATAGTAAAAGCGGAGTTACCCACATCATACAAGATCCAGTATTTTTCCAGCTTTGTCATTTTTTCTTCTCTCATAACTCTCTCCATTCCTCTTTATGTCAGACCCACCCCAGAATGTATGACCCCAAAAGATCGTATTACTCAAATGTCCGGTCAAACCGCGCGTCCGGTTTCCCGCCTTCACGTACCGTCTGATCAAAGCTTTCTATCATCCTGGCCGCTATAGGAACCGCATTCTCAAATCTTACAAAAAGCCCCTGATTGCTCTCCTTACAGGCCGGATTGTCCCTGCGCTGATTCATCAGTCCCTTCATCCTGTCATATTGCCCCAGTGCTTTCATCGCCGTATTGATTGCCAGCTGCCCCGCCGCCCCGGGCCGTGTAAAAAGCCGTTTGACCAGCTTCATGTCTTTCAAAGACTGCAGGGTAATCTCCGGTGTGATTCCCTTTGCGTAAAACGGCGCGATCGCCTCTGCCGTCTCCGGATCTGCCGATATCAGATCGGCCATAGGGTACGATACCGCATCCTGGCCGTCCATGCGAAGCAGCATTTTCTCAAATTCCTCTTCTATCTCAAGGTGCTGTACGCCACTTTTTTCGATCATCTGTGCGACATACGGATGGCACTCACTGTCAAGAATAAAATGACAGATAAACCCCATCAGGTACGCGTATTCCCTGCTGCCTTGTCCTGCATGACGGACTACCCGGACCGCATGTTCAAAGAACGGGTACGCAGAAACCGCGTGCAGATGAGTGCCGTACTGATTCACTTTATTTTTACCCAGGGGTCTGTAAAAAAAGAAAATATCTGGCCCCTGCAAACCAATCTGATACTGTGTATAATACTTTTTTATCGTTTCCTTTAAGTCGTCCTTTATCCTTTCGGATACCTTCGCTCCGAAACGGTCATGTGCATAAATTGCCGGCATGATCCTGCCTCCATTTCTCTGTTCCTGCAGAAGCCTTCAGACAAAGCCTCCTCCGGAACGTTATTCTTTTATAATGATTC
>CAYLPF010000161.1:0-4152 GCA_964385485.1 uncultured Lachnospiraceae bacterium
CATCAGCATAATCCCCGTCAGTTCCCTGCTGCCGCCCTCATTATCATTATCCACATTCACTATCTCCGGATATCTGGAAGGCCCGATCACGACAAACGGTATCTGCTTCTCCATCAGAAACCGCTGCGTTGCGGATTCCGTCAGAGTCCGGCTCAGTATCATCCCATCCACCTTGCGGTTCGCGATCATCCGCTGAAGCTGCGAGATATCCGTGCCTTCCGACATGGAGATCAGAATATCATAATTGGCTGAATACGCCACCTCACAAATACCATTCATACATTCCCGGAAAAACGGGAACTCAGCCGCCCCGTATTTCTCCGGAAGCACAAGCCCCAGATTATATGTCCTGCTCTGGGCAAGCCCCCTTGCTATGACATTCGGGCGATAATCATGGCTGGCAATAAACTGAAGGACACGCTCTGTTGTCGCCTTGCTGATACGTCCCTTTCCCGAAATGGCCCGGGAGACAGTAGTCTTGCTGATACCAAGCTCTTTCGCAATATCTTCAATCGTATAGCTTTTTCTTTTTTCCATCCTTTATCTCTGCTCCGATCCGTTTGACTTTTCAGTTTTCCTAACACTTCTTATTCATCAGCAGCACAGCCGGCCTGGCTGAATGCTTTCACGAAACTGAGAAATGTGTGCGCACTCACAGAAAGCGTGGTATTCTTGCGGATGATTGCGTATGTACCGAACTTTTCCTCTCCGGGAGTGCACAGGCGGCGTACCGTAATACCGGGAGGCGCCGGAACGATCGTTTCAGGCACCGCAAAGGCAATGGCTCCGGTTTTCTGCATCAGCGGCACTATCTTAGGCAGATCTGTGACATGAGTTAAAAACCTTGGCTCTATACCGCAGCTGCGGCACGCTTCTACAAAAAAGCGGGTCTGATGGTTACGTTTCCCGGTACCTATGATCAGACAGTCCTTCAGATCTTCCGGGTACAGCTCCTGTTTCCGGGCAAGAGGATGGCCTGACGGAACATTCAGATACATTCCGGTCTTGCGGAGCAGATAATAATAAAAATTCTCCAGATAGGCCGGGACAGAGCCGATCAGGCCTACTTCCGCTTCGCCGCGTTCCAGTAATTCCATCACGCCGTCAGAATTTGTCAGTTCATACGACAGCAAAACTGCAGGGTACTGTCTCCGATATTCATCCAGCAGGTCTTCATTCAGGCTGAGCGTCAATAGCGTGCCATAAGCCAGGGATAAAGTCAGCTCCGGCGCTTTGCCGGTGATGTACTGGCTCATATTGTACTCAAAGCTTTGATAAGCCTGAATAAGGGGAACCGCATTTTTTTCCAGTATCCTGCCAAGCTCGGTAAGCTCCATCTTTTTCCCATTTACGGTAAACAGCCGGCCTCCAAGCTGTTTTTCCATTTTCTGAATGGATTTTGAAAGAGCCTGCCTCGATATATGGAACTCCGCGGCCGCTTTCGTATAATTGAGCGTATGGGCTACAGACAAAAAGTATGTAAGCGGGTAAATATCCAACATGTCCTCCTTCCGGCGAAGCCAGTGTATAACTGCTCTGTCGTGATCTGTTTTTATTAATCATAGCATGACAGATTCAAAACCGCAACTTCCGGTTACTGTTTGCAGACAAAAAACTGCTTTTATTTTTCCGGCAATGTGGGATAGAATATAGCTGTAAATTAAGCATTATTACAATAGAAAGGAGAATGAAAAGACATGTCAAAAAACATTTCCAGAAGAGATTTTCTGAAGGGTTCAGCTGCAGGAGTGGCCGGAGCTGCCGCTGCGGGGCTTTTCGGATCAGTTCCCGTTTTCGCCTCGGAGAAAGAGACCGAAGCGCCGGCAGAAGCGGCTCAGGCTTCCGGTGGAAGTGAATATCTTACCGCGGAGAATTACTCGAATATGAAATGGAAATTCGAGGTTATGCCTGAGGAATATCCGATTGATGAGAGCCTGATCACGAAGACGATCACTCATGATATCATCGTCATTGGTTCCGGTATGTCAGGGCTTTGTACGGCAGTTTCCGCACAGGAGGACGGCGCCGACGTGCGTGTGATCTCAGCCGGTGCCCGGGCCATCAGCCGCGGCGGATCCAATCACGCGATCGGTACAAAAAAGCAGGCAGAGCTTGGCATCAATTATACTCCGGATACGGAGGAAGGGCGTCATGCCGCAAAGGTGGAAAAGCATTCCGCTTCCTGCTATATTGACGAGAGAAAATGGTCTACATGGATCAACAACTCCGGGGAAGCAATGGACTGGATGATCGACAAGATGGCTGAAAAAGGCCTGAAATGCTGTCTGGAACCAGGCTACACCGATCCGGACGGTATTCTGACGGTTCCGGCAGGCTCCCACAGCTTCTATACGGACGAACAGCCCTTCGGCATGCTGTTCGGCGCTCCCATGTGCGCACAGGCGTATGCGGACATTTTCACTGAAAACGGCGGGGAGATCGATTTTAAAACGAGAGCCCTGTACCTGATCCGTGACGATAACAATACAGGCCGGGTTTCCGCTGTAGTTGCCCAGAATCTGGATACGGGCGAGTACATCAAATACTGCGCAAACAAAGCAATTGTCCTGGCTACGGGCGATTTCTCCAAGGATCCGGACATGATGGCAAAATATTCTCCGTGGGCATGGAAGCTATATAAAAATTCAATCGATACTACATCTGTAAACTATGACGTAGAACTGGCTTATAACGGCCTGTATGCGGGCGACGGACATAAGATGGGGCTCTGGGTCGGCGCGGGCTGGCAGAAGACATATCCGAATGCTCCCATGATCAACTGCGGCGCACAGGGTCCTACCGTCAACTCCATCGACAATTTCTGGGGGATCAACCTGACCAGCGACGGCAAACGTTACCATAATGAAGTGACAAACTTCTCTTATGGCGCAATCGCTCTGCTGCAGCTTCCCGATCATATCGCGTATTCCGTATGGGATACAGATTACGCCTACATTCAGGACAAGTGGGAAACCTTTGGCTGCTCCATTAATGATGAAAACGGCATTAAGGGCTCCACTCCGGAAGAAATGATCGCAAGCTGGGACGCAAGCGCAGAGGCCGGTACATATTGGAAGGCAGACACAATAGAAGAGCTTGTGGATATGATGGGCTTTACCGGAACGGCCAGGGAAAACGCGATCGAGTCCATCAATAATTACACAAAGTATGCAGAGCAGGGCTGCGACGAGGAATACCATGTAGCGCCGTCTGCGCTTCACCCGATAAAAACTGCGCCGTTCTATGGGGCACGTACATATTTCGGCCAGAATGCCATGACATTTCTGTGCGTGACCGGCGGCCTGCGCACAAATGAATATATGCAGGTTTGCCAGGACGATGATACGCCTATCGACGGCCTGTTCAATACGGGTATTATGACCGGCGATTACTATGCAGGGACATATAACTTCGTAATGCCCGGGCAGAACCTGGGCGGCGTATGCAACTGCCTGTCCTATGTTCTCGGCAAGCGTCTCGCAGATGAGAGCTTTGAATTCCCGTCCGGGCCGATCACCCGCGTCAGCACAGAGGAAGACGAATCTATCCAGAATGACGGTTCTGCTTTTGCAGCCATGAGCGGAAGCTCGGACGCAGTATATACGGACGGCGTATATACCGGTACAGGCTCCGGCGGAATGGGCGGTGATATTACCGTAGAAGTAACGATCGAAGGCGGTCAGATCACTTCTATCACCTATGAGGACAACGAAACTCCTGAAATCGGCGGCAAGGCGCTTCCGGATCTGGTAAATCAGGCAATCGCCTCCTCCGGAGTGATCGACGGCGTCTCCGGCGCAACAATGACGTCCACGGCATTCCAGGCAGCTGTGGCCGATGCTTTAAGCAAGGCCGTGCAGTAACCGGGACAGATTAATACAGAATGCAAAGCGGCGACCTATATCCATTTGAGATAGCTTCCCGGATCGCCTCTCAACGTCATTTTCTTTGATATTGTACAGACCCGGCGGCATGTTTCCTGAGGGATTGCATACTGTCGGGTTTGGTTTGTCTGTTCCGGCTGTTCCGTTTTTCAGATTCCAAAGCAAATTTTTCAGGAGGTCTATATGAACACACAGCTTATGTTCGGCACAGCGTATTACTATGAATATCTTCCATATGACCGGATGGATGAGGATTTTCGCATGATGA
>CAYLPF010000162.1:0-4124 GCA_964385485.1 uncultured Lachnospiraceae bacterium
GCACCAGTTCGTCCCACTGATCCCACTCAGTCGTTATTTCGTGATCATCTTCAAAGTCCAGGCACTTCTGCACCATCTCTTTCAGCGCCGCTGCATACCTGTCTTTATCATAGGGCTGCCCTTCTTTCAGCACATCATATATCTCCTCAAGCACCACCGCGCCAATTTTTTCCTTTGCTTCACGCCTGGAATATCCTGCATCCTGCAGCGTTTCATACGCCCGCTTCGTCTCCGGCGGGTCATTGTCCCTAAGCTGGTTTTCTACTACCTCCAGTATGATTTTCTTCAACCGTAAATTTGCCATTTCAGTGTCCTCTCCTTTTCATAAGAATATCCACGCTTAAGGCGCTGTTCCTCCCCGTGGCGCTGAACTTTTTTCCATAGTAGCATACTTTACGGAAAAGGTAAAACATTTGCAGCAAAATTTTATTTCAGGAACATCCGCACCAGAAATTTTTTCCATTTGCTGTACCGTTGATAACGTATGGGTAAATCAACCCACGTGTATTTTTTCACAATACTTCTGCGGTGACTGAAAAGTTCAAAGCTGTCCTTCCCGTGATAACTCCCCATCCCGCTTGCGCCGACGCCGCCGAAGCCCATCCGGCTCGTGGCAAGATGAATGACCGTGTCATTGATGCAGCCTCCCCCGAAGCTGCAGTATTTGAGCACCTGACGCTGCACCTGGTTACTTCCCGTGAACAGATAAAGCGCCAGCGGTTTTTCTCTGTGGATAATATATGTGATAACTTCCGATATCTCCCGGAAGGTCATGACCGGAAGAAGCGGCCCGAAAATCTCCTCCTGCATAACCGCGCTCCCGGGCGTCACATTGTCAAGGACAGTCGGTTCAATCTGCAGCGTTTCCCTCCTGTACGCTCCTCCTATGCGGATATCCGTATCCTTCATAAGCCCCAGCAGCCGGTCAAAATGCTTTTCATTCACGATCCTGCCGTAGTCCGGATTTTCCAGGGGATACTCGCCAAACTGCCTGCGGATGCATTTTTTAATTTCGTTTATAAGCTGCTCTTTTACCTTTGCATGTACGAAAATATAATCCGGCGCCACACACGTCTGCCCCAGATTCAGGTATTTTCCGAAGACGATCCGTTTTGCCGCCAGCTTTATATTCGCTGTCTGGTCTACAATACAGGGGCTCTTGCCTCCCAGCTCCAGGCAGACGGGAGTCAGAGTCCGCGATGCCTTTTCCATGACCAGCCTGCCAACCTTCACGCTTCCGGTAAAGAAGATAAAATCAAACCGCTGTTCCAGAAGAGCCGTATTCTCTGCGCGGCCGCCTTTTACCACTGCTGCAAAATGCGGCGCGAAACAAGCCGCCAGTATTTTTTCGATCACATCGGCAGTTGCCGGAGCATAAGCGCTTGGTTTCACGATCACACAGTTGCCTGCCGCGATCGCGCCGATCACCGGCTCCATCGCCAGCATAAACGGGTAGTTCCAGGGCGACATGACAAGCACTACGCCGTATGGCTCCGAAGAGGTAAAGCTTTTCGCATGAAACTGTGCGAGCGGCGTTATGACCTGCCTGTCCTTTGCGTATCCGCGCAGATGCGAAATCATATGGGACAGCTCCGAAAGCACCATGCCCGTCTCACACATATACGTCTCCATCTCCGATTTTCTCAGATCCGCATAAAGCGCGTCGTTGATCTCCTGCTCATACTGAAGGATCGTTTTTTTCAGCGTCTTCAGGGCTGCGAGCCTCCAGGAAATATCCCTTGTCTTTCCTTTTTCGAAATACGCCCTCTGTTTTTTTACCAGCAATTCAATCTCCATAGCTGACCTCCAGAATCCGAATAACCGCGTCAAACGTTACCTGGCGCGGATTTACGATGACCGCTCCGTCATTCAGCGCAGTCTTTGCCACCTCCGGAAACATGGCGGGATCCACCCCTGCTTCCTTCAAAGTAACGGGAAGCCCTGTCATCCGGTGCAGCTTTTCCCGCAAATGTACGACCTCGGCAATCATCCTCCGCGCCCTTTTGGGACCCGGAGTCTTCATATAGGCCTCCGCACCTGCCAGATACGGAAGAAGCTCCGCGTAGGCGCCGCCGCAAACCTTCTGGTTGAACATCATCCCTGCCGGAAGAAGGATACTCATGGCATCCCCGTGTGGAACATGGCAGACGCCGCCCAGAGCATGGCCGATCGCATGTACAACGCCTACCATACTGTTGCTGAAGGACGCGCCCGCTAAAAAGCTGGCATTTGCCATGGCGGCTCTGGCTTCCTTCGATGAGCCGGACCGGACTGCTGGCACCAGATTCTTCCGGACAAGCCCGATAGCCGCCACAGCATACGCATCGCTGACCGGATTCTTCTGCAGACAACTGTACGCCTCTATCGCATGGCACAGCGTATCCATTCCTGTGGACGCTGTGATCCCTGGCGGGAGTGTAGCTGTCATCCTCGGATCGAGAATCGCCGTATCCGGCAGCAGCTCGGAAGAAATGTATTCCATCTTAATATTCAGCCCGGGATTTTTGATCACTGCTACCGCTGTAGCCTCGCTGCCGGTACCTGCTGTCGTCGGGATCGCGATAAACGGCACGTATTTTCCCTTTGGAATACACTCACATCCCATCAGGTCCAGAAGATTATCCGCATCCTGGCTGATCAGCAGCCGTACGCCCTTTGCCGTATCAAGAACGCTGCCGCCGCCCAGCGCTACAAGCGCGTCGCAGGCAAAATCCCGGTATTCCCTGGCGATCCTGTTGACTGTCTCTATGCTGCTGTCCCGTGGAATATCCGTAAAAATCCTCCCGGCTTTCACATCTCCCAAAGCTTCCGTTACAAGCTTCAGCGTCCCGATTCTTTCCAGCATACTGTCACTGAGCACCATCGGATGGCCAGCTCCCAGAATTTCCAGTTCATATGCAAGATGTTCCAGCGCTCCCTTGCCGGAACACAGTTTTGTAGGGTTCGTAAATTCAAAATACTTCATATCAGCCTCCTGAAAACATATCCGGTCTGGCAGCGGTTTATCGCGTACCCTCCATCAGAGCCAGCGCATACACTCTGACCGCGCCAAGTTTCTTCTCCGGCACTTCTTTTAAAATACGGCTCGCCCAGAATCCTGGAAACAGGTAGGCTTCCGCGTATTCCACGCAGCGCACAAAGCTCATCGTCTGGCAGATGTCCCCCTCCAGCATGAAAAGATGCTCTGCATATGCTTCAGACACGCTCGCCTGCCCGGTCAGTACCCGGAAAGCGCCCTCTACAGATTTGAAACGCATCGTGATAGACGTGCGCTGTACACGCTGCAGCTTTACGACGCCGCTTTGCTCATTTTTTTCCATTGCCAGCACTGCGCCGCCCGGTCCGCATACAAGCTTCAGCGTAAGGCCATCGCTCCAGCTGCCGATCTCTTCCCGAACCCGGTCATCATGCTTATACAACACCCGCAGGCTGCGGAATAATACCTGCAAAATCAGGACGTTTATATTGTTCAATATCTTTCTTTTCATAGTATCCGTTCCTCCCGGTCTTCTGCTCTTACATGGGCTTTCAGCGGCTTGCGGCCGACGCAAAAGGAAATGATCAAGGCCTTTCCCTGTAAATAGCTTTCCCTGCCACCTCATCAAAGCATGCTGCCACTTCCTTCATCGTCGCCGCAAATGTTCTGATCTTCTCTTCTCCAAGTCTGGCGATCAACGCCTCCGGCAGACGCAGGATCTCCCGATGCGCCTTTTCGTACATCTGTATTCCTTTTTCTGTCAGTATGATATGGACATTCCGCCTGTCCGTCAGCGAACGGGACCTCTTTATCATCTCATTCTTTTCCAATTGATTCAGTATGACATTCATCTGGGGTTTGCGTATCCGCAGCCTTGCGCAGAGATCTGTAGCCGTCAGCGGCGCATCGCCACGGTTCTTTTGCTTATAAAGCAGGTTGCAGACTACGGATTCATTGTACGTCATTGCCGTCACCAGCCGTTCATTCCATATAGACATCGACATAGACAGCCATCCATCCAGAAGCGCCTCGCTCAGTTGATCCTTTTCTTCCATAGTTCCGTCCATTGAAAATTAGTTTATTTTATTAACTGTTATTCCGTTAATTATACTACTGCCGCCGGTCTTTGGTGTCAAGAAGAATTTAT
>CAYLPF010000163.1:0-4119 GCA_964385485.1 uncultured Lachnospiraceae bacterium
GCGATCTCATGATAAAGATCGGCGTAACGCCCGTTCATCGCCAGGAGTTCCTCATGTGTCCCGCGTTCTATGATCCGGCCTTTTTCCAGAACCATGATCGCATTGGATTTCCGGACCGTAGAAAGCCGGTGTGCGATCACAAATGTCGTACGGTTTTTCATGATCGCGTCCATTCCCTCCTCGATGTGGCGTTCCGTCCTTGTATCCACGGAGCTGGTAGCCTCGTCCAGGATCAGGATCGGCGCCTTTGATATGGCAGCCCGCGCAATATTCAGGAGCTGCCGCTGTCCCTGGGACAGGTTCGCCCCGTCCTGCTCCAGAACAGTGTCGTATCCGTGCTCCAGATTTCTGATAAAGAAATGTGCCGAGGCAACCTTGGCGGCCTCCTCCACCTCCCCGTCCGTAGCATCCAGCCGTCCGTACCGGATATTCTCTCTCACTGTGCCGGTAAACAGGTGCGTATCCTGCAGTACCATGGCAATGTTGCTCCGCAGGAAGCTCCGTTCGATCTTTTCGATGGGAATTCCGTCCACCGTAATTGTTCCCGTCTGAATATCATAAAACCGTGATAACAGATTTGTCACTGTAGTTTTTCCGGCTCCCGTTGACCCGACAAAGGCAATCTTCTGCCCCGGCTTCGCATACAGGGAGATATCGTGCAGTACCGTCGTCTCAGGCGTATAGCCGAAATCCACGTGCTCCACGACAATATTCCCTTCCATCTTATCCAGCGCCACTGTATCCTGTGACTCCCGCTCAGGCTCCATTCGCATCACCTCGAAGACACGCTCCGCGCCGGCCAGGGCGGAAAAAACATTGTTCATCTGCATGGACACCTCATTGATCGGCCGGTTAAACTGCCGCGTATAGTTGACCGATACGGCCAGGCCGCCCAGGTCAAAGCCCCGGGTCACCACAAGGATTGCACCCACGCATGCTGTCAGGCCATACCCGATATTGCAGATCTGATGTGTCATCGGGCCCATGCTTCCTGAACGGAACTGTGCCCTGATCTGTGACTTCAGCAGCTCTTCATTCAGATAATCGAACTCATCAATAGCCACAGCCTCATGATTGAACACCTTCACGACCTTCTGGCCTGTGATCAGCTCCTGCGCGAATCCGTTCAATGTCCCGAGATTTTTCTGCTGGGCCGCATACGCATCCCTTCCGGAATAAATCATGGTCCTGCTGACCAGGATCAGGACAGGTGTCATCAGTATCGTCATCAGCCCCAGTATCCAGTTCGTATACATCATTAAGACGACCGTTCCCAGCACAGTGATACTGCCGGAAATGATCTGGATAAACGTAGTGTTCAGCATCTCCCCCACCGCGTCCACATCATTTGTAAAACGGCTCATAATGTCCCCGGTGGTATGGTTGTCAAAATAACTGATCGGGAGCGTCTGCAGCTTGTCAAACAGCTCCCTGCGCATACGGAGAAGCGATTTCTGAGACACCTGCAGCATGATCCTCTGCTGCAGCCACTGGCTGAATACTGATACTGCATATACCAGCGCCAGGACCGCCAGCGCCCCGGCAAGTCCCGCAATACGACCGGATATATCCTGCCCGGAAGCGTCATAAAAAATATAACGGTTAATGATAGGGCGCAGCATATAGGAAGCCGCCAGAGAGGACAGTGTATAAATAAGTACCGCGATGGAGGCCAGCAGGATCCATCCCCTCTCGTTTCCCAGATACTTCATCAGCCGCAGTATTGTTCCCTTCGTATCCTTCGGTTTTTCCGCTGCTTTTACCTGCCCCTTATTCGGCGGGCCTCCCATAGACAATTCTTTCTTGGGCCCTGCCGCGGAGGCATAACCGTATTTTTTCTGTATACGCATTGCACGTTCCTGGTCCATATTACGCCTCCCTCTGGGAATAATAGATTTCCTGATATGTAACACATCGTTTGATCAGCTCAGCGTGGGTTCCCGTGTCCTCGATCCTGCCTTCATTCATGACTATGATCTGGTCCGCATCGATCACCGAACTGATACGCTGCGCGATGATTATTTTTGTCGTCCCCCGCAGTTCTTCCCGGAACGCTTTGCGGATCCCTGCATCCGTAGCAGTATCCACCGCGCTGGTGGAATCATCCAGGATCAGGATCTTCGGACGCTTCAGAAGCGCTCTCGCAATACACAGCCTCTGCCGCTGTCCGCCGGACAGGTTCGTACCGCCCTGCTCCAGTTCCGTCTCATAGCCCTCCGGAAAAGACCGGATAAATTCTTCCGCATGGGCTATGCGGCAGGCCCAGTGAAGCTCTTCCTCACTGGCATTCTCTTTTCCCCACCGCAGATTCTCTGAGATAGTTCCTGAAAACAGTGTATTTTTCTGCAGCACCACAGCGACGCCGTCCCGCAGCCTCTCCAGGGAAAACTCCCGCACATCCGTACCGTCCACAAGAACCTTTCCCTCATCCGCATCATACAGCCTTGGAATCAGGGAGATCAGGGAAGTCTTCCCGCTCCCGGTGGAGCCTACGATCCCGACAAAATCGCCGTCATGGATCTTCAGGCTGATATGATCCAGCGTGTTCTCCCGGTTCTTCTTTATGTACCGGAAAGAGACGGCCTGAAATTCAACCTCTCCCTTTTCAATCCTTTTCTCCTTCTGCTTCGCTCCGGCATCGGTAAGATCCAGCTTTGCCTGCAGTACCTCTGAAATCCTCCGGTCCGACGCAGCCGCCCTTGTCCCCTGCAGGAAAATATTCGCCAGGAAATTCAGGGCTGTCAGGATCTGGGTAAGATACGTGATAAACGCAGTCAGCGTCCCCACAGCCATATTGCCGATGATGATCTGCCGTCCGGCTATCCAGACCACTGCCAGCGTTGTAATATTGATCGCCAGAGCTGACATGGGCTGCACAAGGATCATCATTTTCAGGGCGGAGATACTTTTCTCCAGCAGCACCTCATTTACCGCGGCGAATCTCTTTTTTTCATTTTCTTCCCGCACAAAGGATTTGATCACACGTTCATTCGTGATCGTCTCATTGATCTGGTTATTGAGAGAATCCAGCCTCATCTGCATCTGCGTATAACGCGGCGACGCAGTCCGGATGACCAGCGCGATAGCCAGCGCAAGAAAAGGGATCACCACACAGATGACTGCCGCCAGCTTTGGATTCAACGCAAAGGACATGCACACAGCTCCGATCAGCATGACCGGAGTACGGAAGCCTCCTCTTAAAAGGCTCTGTGCAAAATTCTGGATCTGTGTGATATCATTCGTAATGCGGGTGATCAGAGAACCCGCAGAAAAATCGTCAATATTGGCAAAGGAAAATTCCTGGATCCTGCGAAACGTCTTTCCGCGCACATCGGCCGCAAGATGCGAAGAACCCTTGATCGCGTAATACGCTCCCAGAACCCCGGCGGCCAGCATGATGAGCGCCGCAAGGACCATATACACGCCGTTGCGCAATATATACGCAATGTCGCCGTTGGCAGCGCCCCGGTCGATCACATTCGCATTCAGATACGGCAGGATAAATTCGCCGCAGGATTCCAGGATCATAAAAAAGGGAGCCAGTATGAAACAATGGCGGTATTTTTTTATTGAATCAAGATATTTGCTCATCTTTCTTTCCGTTCTGCCTTCCAGTGCTCCAGAAGCTTACTTAAGATCTGTTTCAGGGAATCTTTTTCATCCTCGCTGAGAACGTCCAGGATGCTTTCATCCGGATTCCCTCCGCACTGCTCTGCTGCTTTCTGTCCGTTCTCCGTAAGAGAAATCCTCATTTTTCTCCGGTCATTCTCATCCTTTTCGCGCAGGATCAGCCCCTTATCCTCCAGCTTAGACAACACCTCGCTCATGGAACCCGGCTCTATCCCCAGCATATCCGTCAGTTCTTTCTGGCTGACCTGAGGAGCATCCGCGAGGATCCGCAGAATACGTTTCTGCCCCCTGTACCTGCCGTTTTTCCGATCCGCAATATAGCCGCATCTGCAAAGCAGACCAGTCAGAGAGTTCTCCGGATAATCGCCGTGCCTGCACCGCATGTCCTGACCTCTGTGTTCGCCGCACTCTCCATGCCTTTCATGCTTCCCATGTCTCTCATGTGCGCCGCATCGTTCATGTTCTCCGCGGCCTCCGTACTCTCCATGC
>CAYLPF010000164.1:0-4109 GCA_964385485.1 uncultured Lachnospiraceae bacterium
TTTTATAATTTTATATTCCTTTTTTCTTATTTTGTGGTATACTTTATAGTGAAATTAAACAAAAAGGAGGATTCCAAAATGAAAAAAATGAAAAAATTACTCAGTGTTTTACTCACAGCATGCCTGATGATGAGCCTGACCCTGTGCGTATCCGCGGAGGAAGCCATCGACGGTACCGTATCGGTATTCTACTATACCTACAGTGATACGTATATTTCCAGCGTACGTTCTGCCCTGGATGCCGCACTGGACGAGGCAGGCATTGAGTATCAGGACTACGACAGCAACAACAGCCAGACCACCCAGACAGAGCAGGTTACTACCGCTCTGGCACAGGGTACTTCTCTTCTGGTTGTGAACCTTGTAGACAGCGGTTCTGACGATGCAGCCCAGAACATCATCGATCTGGCAAGCGCACAGGATGTTCCGGTTATTTTCTTCAACCGTTCCGTCAGTGAAGAGGTTGTTACCGGTTATGCTTCCAGCGTATTCGTAGGTACCGATTATGAGATGGCCGGACATATGCAGGGCGAAATGATCGGCGAATATCTGGTAGAGAACTATGATACCGTTGACCTGAACGGCGACGGCGTGATCTCCTACGTTATGTTCAAAGGCCAGGAAGGAAATGCAGAGGCGATCGCACGTACACAGTATGGCCTTGAGGATGCAAACGCAGTCCTGACAGAAGCCGGATATCCGGAGCTGTCCTTCTACGATGAAGCCAATACCGATCTTTATCTGGTAGACCAGGACGGCGCATGGTCCGCTACCGCGGCAAATACCTATATGCAGACGATCCTTTCCCAGTACAGCGAGGCGAATGGCAACATGGTAGAGCTGGTCATCGCAAACAACGATGAGATGGCCATCGGCTCTGTTACCGCTCTTCAGAACGCAGGCTACAACCTGGAAGGCGGCGAGTCCGTAGTGATCCCGGTATTTGGCGTTGACGCTACTGATACGGCGAAGGAGTACATCGCGGCAGGCACAATGACCGGTACCATCAAGCAGGATGCGGAAGGCATGGCGTCTACCATCGCCCAGATCACTGAAAACTATCTGACAGGCGCGGATACCTTTGCTGATGTAGCCGAAGAGAACATTGTCGGCACATGGCGTGTGAATATCCCCTACGCTTCCTACACCGGTGAATGATCGCCTGTCATCTGATACAGCCTGATTATCGTCACGGCTGAATACAGATATCCTGACATACAGACATTTCCGAAACTGCAGCCGCACATGGGTGCGGCTGCAGCATTATAGAACAAAAATGTGCTTCGCACATCCACGCGGAGCAGGATTCTCCGCCTGCGGCGGGTCGCTTCAGCGACATCCTGCGGCGGCATTACTTATAGAACAGGGGGGAAGGATTTGGAAAACAAAGAGGCTGCATCTGGCATGCAGAATGTCCTCCTTAAAATGGAGGGGATCAGTAAATCATTTCCCGGCGTCAAGGCACTGGATGACGTGTCATTAACGGTAAAAGCCGGGACCGTCCATGCTTTAATGGGCGAAAACGGCGCCGGAAAATCGACTCTGATGAAGTGTCTTTTCGGCGTATACAGCAAGGACTCCGGCCATATCTACCTGGACGGAAAGGAAGTAAATTTCAAGTCTTCAAAGGAAGCGCTGGAAAACGGGGTGGCGATGGTCCATCAGGAGCTGAATCAGGCTCTTAAGCGCAATGTCATGGATAATATGTGGCTGGGACGTTTCCCGAAGATCGGCAGATTCGTTCCGCTTACCAGTGAAAAGAAAATGTACGAAGCAACAAAAAAGGTATTTGATGATCTGGATATTCCTGTTGATCCCAGGAGGATCATGAGTACCATGCCGGTATCCCAGCGGCAGATGGTGGAAATCGCGAAGGCTGTTTCTTTCAATTCAAGAGTGATCGTGTTCGACGAACCCACCTCTTCGCTGACGGAGACGGAGGTGGAGCATCTGTTCCGTATCATAAATATGCTGCGCAGCCGCGGCTGCGGGATTGTTTATATCTCCCACAAAATGGAAGAGATCCTGCGCATTTCCGATGAAGTAACGATCATGCGGGATGGCAAATGGATCGCGACCAGGCCGTCAAAGGAACTGACCATGGATGAGATCATCCGTCTGATGGTTGGCCGTGAGCTGACGAACCGGTATCCGGAAAAGGATAATGTGGTGGGAGAGCCGATTCTTGAGGTAAAAGGGCTGACAGCAGCCTATTCAAAACTGAAGGATGTCTCGTTTACAGCGAAAAAAGGGGAAGTTCTCGGTGTGGCAGGGTTGGACGGCTCCGGCCGGACAGAACTTCTGGAAAATATATTTGGCGTAGCTACGCGCAAGGAAGGCGAAATCTATCTCCATGGCCAGCCGATGAAAAACAGAAGCGCAAAAGAATCCCTGGCCAATAAGTTTGCCATGCTCACCGAGGAGCGCCGGGCGACCGGTATTTTTGCCATCCGGGATATACAGGCAAATACCACGATCTCCAGCCTTCCGAAGTACCTGAACGGTCCCTTCCTCAGTGAAAAGAAAATGCGTGAATCCACAGACTGGGGCATTCAGGCTTTGCGCATCAAAACGCCCAGCCAGAAAACTCAGATACGTTCTCTGTCCGGAGGCAATCAGCAGAAGGTGATCCTGGCGCGCTGGCTTCTGACGGATCCGGAGGTGCTTCTTCTGGATGAACCTACCCGCGGTATCGACGTGGGCGCCAAGTATGAGATTTACCAGTTGATCCTGAATCTGGCCAAAGAGGGAAAATGCGTTATCATGGTCTCTTCCGAGATGCCGGAGCTTCTGGGCGTATGCGACCGCATTCTGGTGATGTCCGGCGGAAGGCTGGCGGGAGAAGTCAACGCCAAAACAACAACGCAGGAAGAGATCATGACTCTGGCTGCAAAATATGCATAATGACAGGAGGTAGAAATTGTGGCAGGAAATAAAATAACAGAATTTAATTCTCTTTCATCTAAGGATAAGAGATCAAAAATAGGTGATCTTTTGCTCAATAATGCCATGTACATTATCATTCTTGCAGCAGTCATCTATATAGCCATTCAGAAGCCGGCCTTTCTGGGTCTGTCTTCTATCATCAACGTCATCTCCCTGACTGCGGCGAAGCTTCCCATCGCCCTGGGGATCGGCGGATGTATCGTCCTGACCGGTACTGATATATCCGCAGGCCGTGTGGTCGGCCTGACAGCATGTATCTCTGCTTCGCTTCTGACCACTACCTTTAAAGTATTCCCGAATATGACCTCTGCCCTTCCGATCCCGGTGGTCCTTCTGATCATCCTGGCATCGGGCGCTGCAGTGGGATTCGTAAATGGGTTCAGCGTAGCGAAGTTCAAGCTTCACCCGTTCATCGTTACCCTGTCAACACAGCTTATTACATACGGTATCATCCTTATGTACCTGAAAAACGGTACAAACAACGGCCAGACCCTCAGCGGACTGACAGAAGGATACCGTTCCCTGGTCACAGGAACACTCTTCAAGGTAGGGCAGGTGGCAGTACCCCGTTATGTGCTGTATGCCATTATCCTGACGGCCCTTATGTGGATCATCTGGAACAAAACCACCTTTGGGAAAAATATGTTTGCGGTAGGTTCAAACGAAGAGGCTGCCAATGTATCCGGTGTCAATGTATCCCGCACCATCATCATGGTCTTTGTCCTGGCAGGTATGATGTACGCCATCACAGGCTTCCTTGACGGCGCCCGCATCGCGTCCGCCAATGCCAGTACCGGCCTGAACTACGAGTGCGACGCCATCGCAGCCTGCGTAATCGGCGGCGTATCCTTCGTCGGCGGCATCGGACGGATCAGCGGTATCGTGATCGGCGTCCTGCTTCTGCAGATCATCTTCACCGGGCTCAACTTCCTTGCAGTAGACGCAAATATGCTTTATATCATCAAGGGCCTGATCATCCTGATCGCCTGCGCGATCGATATGAGAAAATATCTGGTCCGCAAGTAATATTCAGGAGGATGCGCGCGGTTTTTAAGAAAGATTCTGCGTTTGCGCACAGCAAAAACCGGCGCAGGAAACGTCATAAGGCAATGTTTATGACGTTTCCTGCATTTTATGTATGACGGAGAAGGAAACAGAAATCA
>CAYLPF010000165.1:0-4076 GCA_964385485.1 uncultured Lachnospiraceae bacterium
CCGGGGAGACGGTATACGAGATCGGCAGCATTGAGGCGGGAGAAAAAGGAGTTACTTTATGCTGAGACTGACAGTTATGGTTTCCGGAGGCGGGACAAACCTCCAGGCAATCCTTGACGGGATCGCCTCAGGCAGTATTCGCAATGCAGAGGTTGTAAAGGTGATCAGCAACAGCAAAAAAGCGTATGCTCTGGAGCGTGCCGCAAGGGCCGGTATTCCGTCGCAGTGTATTACGCGCAGGGATTATCCGGAGCCGGAGCAGTTTAACCGTGCGCTTCTGGCATCTTTGCAGGAGGCTGAGACGGATCTCGTCGTTCTGGCGGGCTGCCTCGTAGTGATCCCCCAGATCGTGGTGGACGCGTATCCGAACCGTATCATCAATATCCATCCGGCGCTGATCCCGTCGTTCTGCGGGACAGGTTATTATGGCCTTGGCGTACATGAGGCGGCGCTTGCACGGGGGGTGAAGGTGACGGGCGCCACAGTGCATTTCGTGGATGGCGGTACGGACACAGGCCCGATCATCCTGCAGAAGGCGGTGGAGATCCGCGAAGGCGATACGCCGGAGATCCTGCAGCGCAGAGTCATGGAACAGGCGGAATGGGTCATTTTGCCGAAGGCGGTCGATCTGATCGCGAACGGCCTTGTTACGGTAGCTGATGGAAAAGTTCATATATTGGAGGAACGATAGATGAAGGTACTGATAGTGGGAAGCGGCGGCAGA
The DNA here is from genome assembly GCA_964385485.1 of uncultured Lachnospiraceae bacterium. Lineage (GTDB taxonomy): Bacteria > Bacillota > Clostridia > Lachnospirales > Lachnospiraceae > Choladousia. The sequence continues at coordinate 725 of CAYLPF010000165.1, forward strand.
GAGCATGCGATCGCATGGAAGGCCGCACAGAGTCCGAAGGTGGACAAGATCTACTGTGCGCCCGGCAATGCGGGAATCGAGGAATACGCAGAATGCGTTAAGATAGGCGCAATGGAGTTCGGCGCGCTGGCAGCATTCGCAAAGGAAAAAGAGATCGATCTTACGGTGGTGGGAATGGATGACCCGCTGGTGGGCGGTATCGTGGATGTGTTTGAAGCGCAGGGGCTCCGGGTGTTCGGCCCTCGGAAGAACGCGGCGATCCTGGAGGGCTCCAAGGCATTTTCCAAGGATCTGATGAAAAAATACCATATCCCGACAGCCGCGTATGAGAATTTTACGGATGCGCAGGCGGCGCTTGAATACCTGAAGACGGCGAAATTCCCCATCGTGCTGAAGGCGGACGGCCTGGCTCTCGGCAAGGGCGTACTGATCTGCAATACCCCTGAGGAGGCGCAGGACGGCGTACGGGAGATCATGACGGACAAGAAGTTCGGCTCCGCAGGTAACTGCATGGTCATTGAAGAGTTCCTGACCGGCCGGGAGGTATCTGTCCTTTCCTATGTGGATGGCAAAACAATTAAACCGATGACTTCCGCACAGGATCACAAGAGAGCAGGAGACGGTGATACGGGCCTGAATACGGGCGGTATGGGGACGTTTTCACCCAGCCCTTTCTACACAAGGGAGATAGATGAATTCTGCCAGAAAAATATTTATCAGCCGACGGTGGACGCGATGGCGGCAGAGGGAAGAGAATTCAAGGGAATTATTTTCTTTGGACTGATGCTGACGCCGGACGGGCCGAAGGTACTGGAATACAATGCAAGATTCGGAGATCCGGAAGCGCAGGTGGTGCTGCCGCGGATGAAGACGGATATCGTGGATGTGTTTGAAGCGTGTATCGACGGAACTCTGGATCAGATAGACCTTGAGTTTGAGGATAATGCGGCTGTCTGCGTGGTGCTCGCGTCAGACGGGTACCCGGTCAGCTACAAAAAGGGATTTCTGATCGAAGGGCTTGATTCATTTAAGGATAAGGACGGCTATTACGTGTTCCACGCGGGTACGGCGAGAGGAGAAAACGGCATCGTCACAAACGGAGGCCGCGTGCTGGGTGTGACAGCTACAGGGACGGATCTGAAGGATGCGCGGAAAAATGCGTATGAGGCTGTCAAATGGGTGAACTTTGAAAATAAATATTATAGAAATGATATAGGAAAGGCAATCGACGAGGCATAAGCCCCTGCCGAAACAAGAAGGAGAGTACAATGAATAAGAAAAAGTACGGATGGAAAGCAGCGCTTCTGCTGGTAATTACACTGACATGGGGTCTATGCATGCCGGCACTGGCCGAGGGCGTATCAAATGACAACTCTCTGGCATCTCTTGGCATTCTGACGGAAGGGGCTGAGGTGTCACCGGAATTTCAGTATGGCACGACGGAGTATGATGTGACTGTTCCGGCCGGTACAGAAAAGCTTGAGCTTGATCCGGTTCCATCCAATGAAAATGCGTGGATCGTGGATATTACAGGGACAGAGCTGGTGAACGGAGAAGCGACAGTGACGATCACTGTTTCTGCGGAGAGCGGCGAGCAGTATCCGTATTATCTGTATGTCAAAGCCTCCGGTGAGGCAGGAGGGACAGCAGCGCCTGCGGAAACGGAAGCGCCGGTTCAGACCGAGACAGAGAAGCAGACAGAAACGGAGCCGGAGACAGAAGATCCGCGTTATGTAAAGGTCGACCGGACAGCGCTGGAGGAAGCGGAAAATACGATCAACGCCCTCAAAACAGAGACCAGCAGCTACCGCGACAGAGCCAGTATCCTGATGAAGATACTGTATGGAATGATCGCTTTTTGTGTAGTGCTTCTTTTTGTTGTGATCAATCTGATCCTGAAGAAGAAAGACTTGAAGGCAGAACTGAATGAATACCGCGGTTACGGTTATCCGCAGGAGGATACCGCAGCTTATCCGCAGGAGCAGCAGTACACACAGCAGCCTCATTTCGCACATGATATGGAGGAGCAGGATGCGTATTACGGGCAGGAGGCTTCAGACCGTCAGCCGTATTCGGAAGAGATGGACAGCCAGAGGTACGAACGGGGTCCTGTGATGCAGGAGGAGCTGCCGGAAAAGAGGAAGGCAAAACCTGCACCGGCCGCCATGTCGGACGATCCGGCTACTGTTCCGAAGCCGTCAAAGGCAAAAAAGAAAACAAAAAAGATGCCGGAGTATGAGCAGACGCAGCGGGAATATACGTACCGTCAGCCGTCTGAGAGCCAGCATACCGACCAGAATGTTGAAGTTACAATGATCGATCTGTAGGAAGAGTATCATGGATAGCGATCCGCCCGGAGTGTCAGTGTGAACCGATGCTGCCGGGCGGTTTTTACGCGCAGAGCGCGGGAGAAATCTGCTCTCCGGAAACACCAAAAAGCCGGCCTGAATGGAAAGATGTCACGGTTGACAGAAAGACCGCATCTGTTATATGATGTGTATCACAAAGGAGGAAGCAGCAAATGCTGATTGAGATAGATTTTCAGAGTGATGAAGCCATATATATGCAGCTCCGCAACCAGATCATTATGGGAATCGCGACGGCTGATATACGGGAGGGCGACGCGCTGCCCTCTGTGAGACAGCTCGCTGGTGACATCGGTATTAATATGCATACGGTGAACAAGGCTTACTCTGTCCTGCGGCAGGAGGGATTTGTGACGATCGACCGCAGGCGGGGAGCAGTCGTTGCCCTGGATGCGGACAAGATCCAGGCGGTGGCCGAGCTCCGGAAGCAGCTCCGGATGGTGCTGGCCAGGGGGATCTGCAAGAGTGTTTCCCGGGCGGAGGTACACGAGATGATTGATGAAATATATGATGAATATAGAAAACAGGAGGATGATTCATGCAGGATAACTATACAGAGAGCGCCGGATTAGTACGGCAACTGGCCATAAAGGCTGCAAAGACCTGCGGACACAGCTATATAGGCTCCGAACATCTGCTGATCGGACTTGTGCAGGAAAAGAATGGTACTGCAGGCGTGATACTGCGGGAGCACCATGTGGAGGAGACAAAGCTGAATGAACTGATCGAAGAACTGATCGCACCGCAAAGCGGCGTCATCTCACCTGACCAGATGAGTTTCACCCCCCGGGCGGAAAAGATCTTAGAGGACAGTATACTGATGGCGCAGTCGCTGGGAAATGAAAAGACAGGTACAGAGCACATACTTCTGGCCATTTTGCGGGATGTGGAGTGTGTCGCGGTAAGGCTTCTTCATACCCTTGGAGTTAATCTGCAGAAGCTTTACGGGGAGCTTGCTCTGGCGATGGGCTTACCGGAGGATAAGT
>CAYLPF010000166.1:0-3977 GCA_964385485.1 uncultured Lachnospiraceae bacterium
AAGCGTTTGAGAAGGAACCCGCCATACGAGCGAAGCGCCCGTAACAGTTTCCGCGCAGTCAGGCGAAGCGTCCGGCTGTGGGAGCGACTGAGAAAAGTAACACACGAAGGAATAGAAAAGCGTATCTCCAGTAAGCCCGAAGAGCATGGCCATACGTTCCCGAATGGAGGAAAATGAAAATGTCAGGTTATAGAAAACTTAGCAGAACAGCAGACCAGAGAAAGGCTCTGCTCAGAAATCAGGTGACGGCTCTGATCTACAGAGGCAGGATCGTTACTACCGAGTCAAAGGCAAAAGAAGTCCGTAAGATCGCTGAGGGACTGATTGCCATGGCAGTAAGAGAAAGAGATAACTACGAGACAGTTACCGTCACAGCGAAGGTTGCCCGCAAGGACAAGGACGGTAAGAGAGTGAAAGAAGTTGTAGACGGCAAGAAAGTTACCGTGTACGATGAAGTCCAGAAAGAGATCAAAAAGGATAAGCCGAGCAGACTGCACGCACGCCGTCAGATGCTGAAGGTTCTGTATCCGGTAAAGGAAGTTCCGACTGAGGCAGCAGGCAGAAAGAGAAATACAAAGAAAGTCGATCTTGTAGCTAAGCTGTTTGATGAGATCGCACCGAAATATGCAGACCGTAACGGTGGTTACACAAGGATCGTCAAGATCGGCCAGCGTAAAGGTGACGCAGCAATGGAAGTAGTTCTTGAACTGGTATAAGCTGTTTGAAAGAAAAATGAGGGGCGCTGTCTGTATGGATAGCGCTCTTTTTACATATAGGAATCTGTACACCATGCCGTAAAACCAAACTAAGGACATAACAGGAGCGAAAAGAAAAATATGAGCTGGAAAAACAGGATACGCGGTGCAGCACGGAGGCTGCAGAAAATGCATATGAAAATCCTTCTGCTTTGTATGGGATGTACTCTGGTCGCGCTTCTCCTGCAGACATATCTGTTTCAGGAGGCATCCTCCAGCCTGATCTACCGGCAGAGCAAGGAGGAAATAGAAAATTCCCTTCAGAATCTCCAGGACGATATGTATAATTTTATCATGACCATGGAAACCGGGATGATCGATATTTATAAGCAGGAGGAATTTATCCAGGATCTGAAAAATGACAGTGATATCAGTGATCTGCAGGATACGTATTACCGTCTGGCTTTTAATCTGGCAGAGGAAAGCTTTGACACTGCAAACGGACTGCTGGCTATGTATATTTACCGGGCAGATCATCAGATCATCAGTACATACCGCAAAGCGGCGACGCCGAAGCACAATTACCCTGCGGATATTTTCTCGGATGAAGAGGAGTACCACGCAGATAAAGTCAGAGAATATGTAGAATCGGAGGACACCGTCACCCTTGTTTCCAGTTATTATAATAAATACAGGGAAAAAGATATCCTGCGTCTTGTGATGAAGATTTATAACAATGGGAAAAACAGCCAGGTGCTGGGCTATATTGTGTGCGATATCGACACAAAGACGATCCGCCAGCGTATCGAAAAATATTTTGCCAGTGCGGGAGCCTTTTACTGGCTTCAGCCGGATGGGGATCGGGCTGTATTCCGCATGGGAGAATCCGATGAAAAAGAAAACAGCCAGATAGAGGAAATCATGAACAGTATTGAGTCAGAGGAGGGGAGCAAAGAAGACGGGCCGGAAGGCTCCGGAAAGGTATTTTTCAGCGTCAGCCAGGATAAATATAATCTGACGGCATATGCTCTGATGCCGCAGGAATATCTGCAGGAAAACCAGAAGAACCTGACGCGAAACCTGATTCTGATCGCCGGAGTGGCGATCGGATTGTCGGTACTCATATCATGGTTTATTTCAAAAACGCTGTCAAAGCCCCTGGAGGATATGACGGAGACCGCAAAGCTGATCAAGGGCGGCGAGACACAGCTTCGGATGCCGGTGCGTAAAGAGGACGAGATCGGAGAGCTGGCCAGAAGCTTCAACGAGATGCTGGATCAGATCGAGGGGCTGATCAGCAGGGAATATGAGGCGCAGCTCTCTCTCAATCAGGCCAAGTATAATGCACTGCAGGCGCAGATTAATCCGCATTTCCTGTACAATACGCTTGACACGATGAGCAGCATAGCCGATATCAGAGGCTGTCCGGAGGTCAGTTCACTTTGCCAGTCGCTATCCAGTATTTTCCGGTACAGCCTTGACATGAAAAATCCGCTCTCTACGGTTGCAGGGGAAATTGTACATCTGAAGAATTATATTTATGTGATGAATGTGCGCATGCGGGAGGATATCGAGTATATTTTTGATATTGAGGATACGGTGCTGAAAAGCACGATGCCCCGGATATCGATCCAGCCGCTGGTGGAAAACGCGCTGACACATGGGCTTCGGGGCTCCAGAAAAAAGAAAAAGATCAGGATAACTGCAAAAAAAATGGGAAGTGACCTGATGCTTTCTGTGGAGGACAATGGGATCGGTATTCCGGAGGATGAGCTGAAGACTCTGCTTGCACCGGACAGGGAGCATCATACAAAATCGGTGGGACTGAACAATATTCATTCCAGAATGCAGATCCTGTATGGAAAAGAGTATGGGATAAAGATTGAAAGCCATGTGGGAGAAGGAACGAAGGTGTCGATTCTGATTCCGAGTGTCCGGATGGAGGAAGCTGAGCTATGGAAAAAGAAAAATATAAGATCCTGATTGCGGATGATGAATACTGGACAAGAGAAAAGCTGCGGAGGATGATCGACTGGGAGGCGTATGATCTGGAATTCCTTGAACCGGCTGCGGACGGCGAGGATGTTCTGCGAAAGATGGAGGAATGCCGTCCGGATATTGTGATCACCGATATCAATATGCCGTATCTGGACGGAGTTGAGCTTTTGAAAATCCTCCATGAAAGGTATCCGGAGGTAGTCACATTTGTGGTCAGCGGGTATGACGATTTTGATTTTGTGAGGGAGTCTTTCCTGTCAGGCTCCATCCATTACCTGATCAAGCCTGTCAGCAAAATCGATCTGATCACAGCAGTGTCGAAGGCGCTGGAGCTGATCAGCGCCCGGGAAAAGCAGGAGGCGGAGACACTGCGGGCTGCTTCCTACCTCCAGGATATGGAATTCAGCCAGCTCCTTGAACGTCAGGAAACGCCGTTCATGGCTAATATTACGATGAATGTCAGCCTTGATTATGCGGGGATGACCCTGATCCTGCTGAAGATCCACAATATGAAAAAGCTTTCTGCAAAATACCGGTATGACAGAAACAGCCTTTCCCAGTCGCTGAAAAAATTGCTGAGGGATATTTTGCGGGAGGATACCGCAATCATATTTAACCACGTATACCGCTCGAATGAGTTTATCATTGCCTCGGCAAAAGAAAACCGGGAGCTGAGAGATCTTTCCCACAGGCTTTGCATGGCAGTGGAACAGGAAGCGCAGTCACCCGTTACGCTGATTTTCAGCGACCACTCGTTTTCGCTGGACAGCATCCATCAGGCGTATATCCAGACAGTTTCCCTGCTGATGACGAGAATTTACCGGCCAGTCAGTCAGATCATATTTCCGGAGGATGTGAAGCAGGAGCGCGGCGAGATCACCTCGCATTTTAATGATGAGCAGAAAAATGAACTGGCAGGATACCTGAAAAAAAGACAGACGTCTGAGATAAAGGAATATATTTTTGAAGAGATCGGACTTGGCAGGATCGAGGAAGAGAGATGGCAGTATCTGGAGGTGCGGCAGACGGTCAAAAGAATCGCAAATTTCATACAGGAGTATGGATTTTCATGGGACGCGCCGGGGGAGACGGAGGACATCGCGGCAGTTCTGGATAAGGAGATGGAATGCCTTGACATCAGAGCGGTATGCGCCCTGCTGGACGATTTTATTGACAGCTGCCTTTCAGGAAGCCTGGAGGCGGGAGATACGATCCGCAAGACGGTGCGTCAGGCCGCGGAATACATACGGCAGCATTACTATGAGCCGCTCTCACTGGGGTTCT
>CAYLPF010000167.1:0-3976 GCA_964385485.1 uncultured Lachnospiraceae bacterium
TCATATCCGACCATAACGTTTAAACATAAAAGGAGGCGCAGGTTTTTCTACCCTGCGGATATATAATGACAGACTCTTTACATACTCTCGGGATCGATATCGGTTCCACTACCGTAAAGGTAGCAGTTCTTGGGTCAAACCAGGAGCTTTTATTTTCGGATTACAAACGTCATTACGCAAATATACAGGAGACGCTGTCCTCTTTAATTAACGATGCTGCCGGCCGGCTGGGCGATCTGGATATCTCCCCGGTCATCACAGGCTCCGGCGGCCTGACTCTGGCAAATCACCTGGAGATTCCCTTCGTGCAGGAAGTCATCGCAGTAGCTTCCTCCCTGGAGCATTTCGTCCCGCAGACGGACGTTGCCATCGAGCTGGGCGGCGAGGATGCCAAGATCATTTATTTCGAAAACGGCAACGTGGAGCAGCGTATGAACGGCATCTGTGCCGGAGGTACGGGCTCTTTTATCGATCAGATGGCTTCCCTCCTGCAGACAGACGCCGCCGGCCTGAATGAATACGCGAAGAACTATTCTTCCCTGTACTCCATCGCGGCCCGCTGCGGTGTATTCGCAAAATCAGACATCCAGCCCCTGATCAACGAGGGCGCCACAAAGGAGGATCTTTCCGCTTCCATTTTTCAGGCGGTAGTCAACCAGACCATCAGCGGCCTGGCCTGCGGCAAACCGATCCGCGGACACGTTACCTTCCTGGGCGGCCCGCTTCATTTCCTTTCCGAGCTTCGGGAGGCATTTATCCGTACCCTGAAGCTGGATGACGAGCACGCCATCACGCCGCAGAATTCACACCTGTTCGCTGCTATCGGCTCAGCCCTGAACGCGAAAGAGGGCTGCGTTACGACTCTGGGCGCCCTGCAGCAGAAGCTCTCCGGCGCCATCCATATGGAATTCGAGGTTGCCCGGATGGAACCGCTTTTCTCCTCCGAGGAGGACTATGAGCATTTCATTGCAAGGCAGAGCTGCCACCGGGTTTCCACCGGCAGCCTTGCCACCTACAAAGGAAACTGTTTTCTTGGAATTGACGCCGGTTCCACCACCACAAAGGCTGCCCTCGTCGGCGAGGACGGCACTTTGCTGTATTCCTTTTACAGCAACAACAACGGAAGCCCGCTTCGCACCGCCATCACCGCGATCCAGGAGATTTATGAACGCCTCCCGGAAGAGGCGCACATCGTCTGGTCCTGTTCCACAGGATATGGGGAAGCGCTTATCAAGGCCGCGCTGATGCTGGATGAGGGCGAGGTAGAGACGGTATCCCATTACTACGCCGCCTCCTTCTTCGACCCGGAGGTAGACTGTATCCTGGACATCGGCGGCCAGGACATGAAATGCATCAAGATCAAAAACCATACGGTTGACAGTGTGCAGCTCAACGAGGCATGCTCCTCCGGCTGCGGTTCCTTCATCGAGACCTTTGCCAGATCCCTGAATTATTCCGTACAGGATTTCGCAAAGGCCGCTTTGTTCGCGAAGCACCCGATCGACCTGGGCACACGCTGTACCGTGTTCATGAATTCAAAGGTAAAACAGGCCCAGAAGGAAGGAGCGGAAGTCTCCGATATCTCTGCCGGCCTTGCTTATTCCGTTATAAAAAACGCGCTCTACAAGGTTATCAAGGTATCCGACGCCTCCGAGCTGGGACGCCACATTGTCGTGCAGGGCGGTACGTTCTACAATGACGGCGTCCTGCGCAGCTTTGAAAAAATTGCGGGCTGTGAAGCCATCCGTCCTGATATCGCCGGTATCATGGGCGCTTTCGGCGCGGCGCTGATCGCCCGGGAGCGGTATGAAGAAGGCGCCGGGACATCGATGCTGTCCATCGACCGCATCAATGCGCTGGAATACACCACCTCCATGGCGAAATGCAAGGGCTGCACGAACCAGTGCCGTCTCACCATCAACCGCTTTTCCGGCGGCCGCCAGTTCATCAGCGGCAACCGCTGCGAGCGCGGCATCGGCAAGCAGCGCAACAAGGACAATGTGCCGAACCTGTTTGAGTTCAAAAACAGGCTTCTGTTTTCCTACGAGCCTCTGCCCGAGGATGAGGCCGTCCGCGGTACCGTCGGTATCCCCCGGGTATTGAACATGTATGAGAACTACCCGTTCTGGTTCCGCTTTTTCACGGAGCTGAAATACCGCGTCATCCTCTCTCCGCCCAGCACACGGAAGATCTACGAACTCGGTATTGAATCCATCCCCAGCGAATCCGAATGTTATCCGGCAAAGCTGGCCCACGGCCACATTGAATGGCTGATCCGAAAGGGCATCAAATATATTTTTTATCCGTGTATTCCGTATGAGCGCACCGAATTTGAGGATGCGCCCAACCACTACAACTGCCCGATCGTCACCTCTTATGCGGAAAATATCAAAAATAACGTAGAGGGACTGCGCACCGAAAACATCCGGTTTGAAAATCCCTTCATCGCCTTCACGAATCTGGATACCGTTACCAGCCGCCTGAAAGATGCGTTTCCCGACATTCCGGCCGAAGAAGTGGCCGCCGCGGCCAAAGCCGGCTGGGAGGAAATGAGCCATACGCGGGAGGCGATGTACAAGAAGGGCCAGGAGACACTGAAATACCTTCAGGAGACCGGCCGCCACGGCATCGTACTGGCCGGACGCCCGTATCATATCGATTCGGAGATCAACCACGGTATCCCGGAGCTGATCAATTCCTTCGGTATGGCTGTGCTGACAGAGGATTCTATCTCGAACTTAAGCCCGGTGGAGCGTCCGCTGATGGTACTCGACCAGTGGATGTATCACAGCAGGCTGTATGCAGCCGCGAATTACGTCAAAACCCGTGAGGATCTGGATCTGATCCAGCTCAACTCCTTCGGCTGCGGCCTGGATGCCGTCACTACGGACGAGGTGAATGACATCCTGTCGAGATCCGGCAAGATCTATACCTGCCTGAAAATTGATGAGGTCAACAACCTCGGGGCGGCCAGGATCCGGATCCGCTCGCTGATCGCCGCTATCCGGGAACGCAGGCAGCGCGCGCAGGAGCCCCGTAAGATCGTCCCGGCCAATATCAACCGCGTGATCTTTACGAAGGAGATGCGCAAGGAGTATACGATCCTCTGCCCGCAGATGTCCCCGATCCATTTCAGGATGCTGGAGTCAGCGATGAATGCCTCCGGATATCATATCGAGCTTCTGAAAAACGACAACCGGAAAGCCGTGGACGTCGGCCTGAAATACGTAAACAACGACGCCTGCTACCCTTCCCTGATGGTGGTCGGCCAGGTCATGGAAGCGCTGCTCTCCGGAAAGTATGACCTGAGCAGGACAGCCGTGATCATGACACAGACGGGAGGCGGCTGCCGTGCCTCCAACTATATCGGCTTTATCCGCCGTGCGCTGCAGAAGGCCGGCATTCCTGATATTCCGGTCATCTCACTGAACCTGAGCAGCCTCGAGAGCAACCCCGGCTTTACTATCAGCTATCAGATGATAAAACGCGCCATGTTTGCCCTCGTATTCGGCGATATCTTCATGCGCTGCCTGTACCGCATGAGACCGTATGAGAAAGAACCCGGATCCGCAAACGCACTGTTCCACAAGCTGGAAGACCGCTGCTGCGATTTCGTATCCGGCAAGCCCTCCTACCATGAGTTCAAAAAAATGTGCCGGGAGATCGTGCAGGAGTTCGATAACCTGCCGATCACAAATGAACAGAAGCCGAAGGTAGGCGTCGTGGGAGAGATCCTCGTCAAGTTCATGCCCGCCGCCAACAACCATCTGGTGGAGCTGCTGGAAGCAGAGGGCGCCCAGGCCGTTGTGCCGGATCTTATGGATTTCCTGCTCTACTGCTTCTACAACCAGAACTTCAAGAGCGAATATCTCGGCACGAAAAAGAAGTCCGCGATGATCGCGAACTTCGGTATCATGGTCCTGGAAAAGCTGCGTCAGACAGCTTCCGAAGAGCTGGAAAAGAGCGTGCATTTCGA
>CAYLPF010000168.1:0-3967 GCA_964385485.1 uncultured Lachnospiraceae bacterium
GGGAAAATCAGACTTTGGTAGACTTTTTTCGACATGTGTGGTATGATGCCCCGTGAAGGGGTGAGTATAAAAATGAAAAAGAAACGAAATATTATAAAGCGCAACAGTGGTTTCCTTGTAGGCTGTGTGCTGGCGGCAGGCGCATCTTTTGTCACTGCCGACACATTGATGGAAAAAGGCATATCGCTTATGACACCGTCCACAGAAGAAACGGAGACGGGCACAGTGGAAACTGTCGCGCCGGAAAGTACACAGGACAGAGTATATGAGACGGATGCTTTTACCGTGACCGCATCCGGCAATATTATCAAAGGAGTCGAAACAGAGTCTTCGGAGCAGACGGAGAAGAAGGATACTCCTGAAACGGATGAAGATGGTAATCCGATAGTTGAGACAGCCGAGACGGATGAAAATGGCAATCCCGTTGACAACGGGGAGAATAGCGAATACAGCGGTTCCTATGAAGGAAGCTCCCAGGACAGCTACAGCGGGGACGGAGAATCATGGGACTACAGTTACAGCGGAGAAGGCAGCTCTGATGGTGACGGCTCTTACGATAATGGTTCTTATGATGGCAGCGGTTCAGGCGGCGATTCCTACTATGAGCAGCCGATAGAGATCTACGATTCCGGGAACGGTGACTATCAGTATACGGATGGTTCGGGATCTGACAGCGGTTCTTCAGGCGGAGGCTCTTCTTCCGAAGCATCCTCGGGGAGTACCGCATCGACCCCGTCAGATGTGATCCTGTGGGGAATCAGCGACCGGTATATCGATGAAAGTGAATTGTATAATTACAGCGCAGAAGAGCTTCGGCTGATCCGGAATGAGATATTCGCGCTGCACGGACGTATCTTCAATTCACAGGATCTGATGGATTATTTCAGCCAGAAGTCCTGGTATGTACCAACGTACGCGCCGGAGGACTTTGACGCCAATATGTTCTATTACCTGAATGACTATGAGGAGGCAAATTTAAATGTCATCCTCAACTACGAAGCAGCGCTTGCGGGAAACTAGGAGGTAAAGAACATGAGTGTATTTAAAAGAGTCTTTTTGAAAATATTGTTCCTTTTGCTGGTGGTCGTTCTGGCGGGAGGCGGAGCAGCGGGCTGGCAGGCATACCGAAAGAGTGAGCCGGAATACGCGATGGAGAAGTATCTGTCATATCTGATCGACAACAGCAGTGAAAAGGCATATGAGCTTCTGGATCAGTCAGAGGATGCCGCAATGACTTCCGCAGAATATGCAGAGGCATTGGAGGAGAAAAAATACAGCCTTTATTCCAGCTACAAAGTGGATGAGGTAGAGAAGCGCCGGGACAATGAAGGAAAAGAATACGTTGATTTTCACGCTGAATTTTTGAATGCAGGGGATGAGGTACAGCTTGAAGAAGATTTCACCGTCAAAAAACAGGCGGAGCCGTTATTTGGCGTGTTTGACCAGTGGAAGGTGCTGTCAGGCCATTGCATGGTAAAAAATTTCCTTCTGACCGTTCCGACAGGCTCGGAGGTCTATCTGGATGGGGAGAAGGCGGATACCGCATGGATCACCAGAGATAATATTCTGCCGTCCTATGACTGTTATAAGATTCCAAGCCTTCTTCCGGGGAAAATAAGTCTTGTGATCCGCCATCCTGCTTTTGAATCCGTCAATACGACTTTGGATGCGTTGGATGGAAGTGCGGATTACAGCGCGAAGATGCCTCTGAAGCAGTCAGCGCAGGATGAGTGTATGGAAACAGGAGTACAGGCGTTAAAGCAGCTTTATTCCGGTTCTGCGCTGGAAAAGACAGACTCGCTTGAAGAATTGTTTGGCGATTGTATGGAGACTGCGGAAGCGTTTGTGAAGGAGCAGGGAAAGCTTTTCAATAAAGAGGAAGAAGTCTTCAAAAGCGCCGGAATATCAGATTTCGCAGTCAAGTTCGGCGACCTTGTATTTACGGAAGAGGACAATGGCGCGATCACGACGGAAATGACGCTTACTTATCATTATGTGGTTCGGGAGGATGTCACTGTGGATACGGAAGAGGTGCAGGAGGATGGGACGCCTGTACAGGAAACACAGACACAGTCCGATTCCGGTGATAATACCGCTAAGCTTGTGATGTCTTTCCATGACGGCGCATGGCATATCGCGTCTATGGAGATACCGGTGATTCCTGAGTAGATATTTTGTAATATTCAGTATCTGAAAAACAGGCAGCAGAATCAGGATAAGGAACAGTACCAGCCCAGTTGTAAGCGGAGCATCCGAGACGATTGGGCTGAATTTTTCAGGGGATGGGGATATGGGAGAAATTCTTGGGCTGATAACGCCGCTGCTTTTGCATATGACCGTATCGGAACTGAGCGAGATCCTTTTGGGAAGATATTTTGATCCGGCTGTGTGTACGACAATTACTGCTCTTGTGGTGATTCCGGCCGCGATCCTGATGTATCGAAGGGATAACGGGAAATTCAATACAAAAACAGGATATGCAGCAGCAGGGTACGTACAGCAGGAACATGTGCAGACGGGACGCCGGATGAATCAAAGGGAACAGGCCGACGGCAGCGGAACAGACCGGGAAAAGCGCAGGCTGATTGGCTTTGGCATTTTCTGTTTTGCTGCGGGCGGCGTGTTGAATATTTTGTGGAGCGGCATCCTGAATATGCTGCATATCCCGGAGCTTTTTTCCAATCAGACGCAGGAGGCGCTGCTTGGCAGCAACATGCTGGTTCAGATCCTGGGGCTGGGAGTTCTGGTTCCGATGGCGGAAGAACTGATATTCCGGGGATTGATCTATACGAGGATGAAGCGCTTCTTTTCGGTTAAAATGGCCATTATCTTATCAGCGGTTCTGTTTGCCATTTACCACGGCAACCCGATCCAGATGATCTTCGCATTCCCGATGGCTGTGATATTGGCGGCCGTCTATGAACACGGCAAAGCATTTGTTTTTCCTGTCCTCTTCCATATGGGGGTGAATCTGACAGCGGTTTTTGTGAATTTTCTGTAACGTGTCAGATGACAGGGGAATGCGGCAAGTAGGATAGAAGGTGGAACATTACCCGATGGAAGTGATATGGGATCGTTGGAAAATTTCATGGAAATCCCAGGCTTCCAGAGACTAAATTGTATGATACAGAAAAAAATAATGAGAAGAACACAAATATAGTCTGAAAATAACCAGAAAAAACATAAAAAGACGAATTATCAGATAATTCAAAGAAAAGACAGCATTTACAGATGGGGAAAACAGGTGTATACTGCACCTAATAAAAGACCAAAGCGTCGATGATATGAGGAGGAATCGGGATGGAGGCAAGAAGAGATTCTGGCTCTGTCTGTATGAGTCCCGGGCTGTACCGGCCGGAGTTCGAGCATGACAACTGCGGTATCGGGGCAGTGGTGAACATCAAGGGGGTCAAAACTCATCAGACAGTAGAAAACGCACTTAGCATTGTAGAAAACTTAGAGCACAGAGCTGGCAAAGATGCCGAGGGAAAAACAGGTGATGGAGTTGGAATCATGCTGCAGATTTCGCACAGATTCTTCCGGAAGACCTGTTCGGACCTTGGCATCTTTTTAGGTAATGAGAGAGATTATGGTATCGGTATGTTTTTCTTCCCGCAGGACGTTCTGAAAAGGAACCAGGCGAAGAAGATGTTTGAGAGTATCGTAAAGAAGGAGGGACTGAAATTCCTCGGATGGCGGCAGGTGCCGACGGCGCCGGAGATACTGGGACATAAGGCTCTGGAGAAAATGCCGTACATCGAGCAGGGATTTGTGGAGAGACCAAAGGATGTGGACAGAGGACTGCCCTTTGACCGCAGGCTGTACGTGATCCGCAGAACCTTTGAGCAGTCCAATGACACAACATATGTGGTATCCTGTTCCAGCAGGACGATCATTTACAAGGGGATGTTCCTGGTTGGACAGCTTCGCACGTTCTTTAAGGATCTGCAGGATGCGGACTATGAGT
>CAYLPF010000169.1:0-3939 GCA_964385485.1 uncultured Lachnospiraceae bacterium
GCGGCTGAGACAGAAGCGGATCCGACCGAAGTGGCTGAGACAGAAACGGCTGAGACAGAAGCGCCTCAGACAGATGAAAATACATATGAGGTGGTAGTTGAGAATGGCGCGGGCAGCGGTGTTTATGAAGCTGGATCAACGGTGACGATTGAGGCCCAGGAAAAAGACGGAGAGGTATTCCAGAAATGGGAGGCCAGCAGCAGTGAGGTGCAGATTGCTGACCCGACTGAGAAGATAACGACCTTTACCATGCCGGAGGAAGGCGTGGTTGTGACGGCAGAGTATGCGGCTGCCCCGTACAGTGTGTCTGTTGAAAATGGAGTACTGGTTGAAGAAGACGGCCAGACGGGTACGAGTGGAACGTATACGGAGGAACAGTCGGTTAAGATCGAGGCAAATGAGGCTTCAGAAGGCGAAGAGTTCAAAAACTGGACTGTTCAGATAGATGGAACAGAGACGGATGCGGCGAGCGTTCTTGAGGATGCCACTGCGCCGGAGACAGTGCTTAGTACCGTGCAGGGCAACACAGTGATTACCGCGAATTATGGGGAGGCTTCGCCTCAGACGACAACATATACTGTGACAGTGGCAAATGGTACCCTGAGCAGTGACGGTGCGGTTCAGGATCCGACAGACACCAGCAAGTGGACGGTGACGGAGAACACTCAGGTCGTTATCACAGCGAATCCAAATCCCGCAGGCCAGGCGTTTACCGGCTGGAAGATCACAGATGACCAGGGCGTGGAGGTGGATCCCAGCGGTTTAGGCATTGCCGATGCGACAAGCTCATCCCTTACTCTCAGTGCAGTTACCCAGAACCTTAACTTCCAGGCTCAGTATGAAGGGATTCAGTACGCGGTTACAGTGAACGATGGCGCCGCGAATTACACGGCAGCAGTCAGCGGAACGGTCGTTACGATCACAGCAGATGAGGCGCCGGAAGGGATGGAATTTGATTATTGGCAGGTAGAGACGGGAAACACATCCCTGACTGACGCGTTCAGTGAGACTACGAGCTTTACCATGCCGATGGCGGACGTTACGGTAAGCGCATTCTATAAGCTGAAAGAATACGAGCTGACTGTTGTGAACGGGACAGGGAGCCAGCAGTATTTCCATATGGGAGACGCTGTTACGGTCAGCTCCAATTATCCGGCCAGCGGCAAGGAATTCAATGCATGGGTGGCTACAAGCGGCAATGTATCCTTTGCGGATTCTTCCAGATGGAAGACTACGTTTGCTATGCCGGCAAGTGATGTCACAGTAAAGGCTACCTATAAAGATGGCCCGTCAACAAACGACAATCGTATCCTCGATATTATATCAGGCGGAGAATACTACACAGGGGCGACGATCAAATTTACAGCTTCCGGTGCCGGTATGGGCAATACAAATCCGAATCCAGGGGATTACCGTTATCGTCCTTCCGGTTATCAGATCGGCAATGTGACGGGTTCCTGGAATGCTTCACCGTATACAACCTCTATGGCAATAAGAGCGGCGGGAGAGTATACACTGAAAGTGACATACGCCAAGGATGTTTTTGATGGCAGCAATTGGGTAGCAGACGGAACTACTGATACAAAGTCAGTTACCTTCCGGGTAATTGCCGAAGCAGCAGGCGTAGCTACCGGTGATGAGACGCCGATCGCCATGGTGGTGGCAATAGCGGCAGTTTCCTGTATCCTGTTCATTATCCTGCTGATAGTGGTGATCAGGAGAAGAAAGAAAAAATAACAGATGAGTCAGAAAGGCACAGAAGCCTGAAAAATTTCCGGCTGTGCGGTCGGATACTCTGAAAAGTAAAGTTAAAAAATTTGAACCACGATAAAAGAAAATCGCTGCTGGACGGCAAGATGGCCGCTTGGCAGCGATTATTGTATTAAACCGTATCCTTCAGGATAAAGCGGTGGATGATCTCCGCCACACCGTCATGGTTATTATCCGATTTGGTGATGTAATTACCGTGCTCTGCGATTCCCGGGAAGGCATTGCACATGACTGCGCCGATATGAGCCGCCTCCAGCATGGCAATATCATTTTGAGCATCGCCGGCCGCAACAGAATTCTCAAGGGGGATCCCGAGAAATTCGCACATCCACTGTACGGCAAATCCCTTTGAAATTCCGGTGGGGACAATTTCAAGATAAAATTCATTAGAGAAAAAACTGTCCAGGGAATCACTGTATTTTGAAAGAACCTCCTGCTGATAAGCAACCAGCTTTTCATGGCTCTTTAAGTCAATGGCAATCAGCTTATACGGATCATCTGTCAGAGCTGTGTCAATATTATCTACGATTTTATACGGAATCTGGATCGTTTTCGTATATTTCTGAAGCTCCGGCGTATCGCGCTCTGTAAGGATATGAGTGGTATTATACGTCTGGATGTACAGCCCGCGTCTGGCTGCTGCGCGGAACAGGGGGGCTGCAAGGCTTCGGGGAAGGCAATGGCCGTAAACAGTCTTTTGATTGTAAATATCATAGATCTGCGCCCCATTATATGTGATTGCGTAACAGCCTTTTTTGACAAGTCCGAGGTTTTTCGCCTGGATGAGGGCGCTGGCAAGCGGTCTGCCCGTAGAGATGACAATAATATGTCCAAGGGCTAACGCTTCATCGATGGCAGCCTGGTTGCCTGGCGTGATCTTTTTCTGGTCATCGAGCAATGTGCCGTCCAGATCGGTAAATAAAATCCTTTTATTCATGTCTGTCCTCCTTTGCAGGCGCACCTGTACTGCGCTCTTTTTCCAGTAACTGTTCCAGCGCCTCATCACTTTCGCTGATCCATACATCCTCTTCCTCAGCGGTCAGCCCTAAAAATTCCCTGAGCGTACACACTTCATCGCTGAAATTCCATTCGTCTGTCAGTGAAAATATTTCTTCAAAATCCGTTTCATGTTTCATATACCTTTCACGGAACGTCATGTCACTTATCCTCCTGTAATGCTTTTCGCAGATTGGTGAGTATAGAATATGGTATCTGAAGATTGCCTTTCCCGCTGCCGAGGGCAATATCAGGTTTGTTTTCCCCGTGGAAATCAGAGCCTCCGCTGGGCTGCAGATGGAATTCCTTTGACAGTGCAAGCAGATATGCTTCCTGTTCATCGCTGTGGGTGGAGTAGTAAACCTCTATTCCAAGCAATCCCTTGTCTTTCAGGGCAGTGAGCAGTGTACGGAGCTCACAGTCAGAAAAACGGTACTGGAAAGGATGTGCCAGGACCGGAATGCCTTCATAGGAGCGGATCAGTTCTACAACCTCGGAAGGAGTGACTTTCTGGCGGGGAATAAAGTATTTGCAGTTATCACCAATATAGGTGCTGAAAGCATCCTTCATTTCCGCCACATAATGATGGTCGGCAAGATACCTTGCGAAATGTGCCCGGGTCCACACGGCCTCGCCAAAAGCTTCCGCCATTTTCTGATAAGAGATATCGATACCGTCTGCCGCCATTTTGTCGATCATTTTCTGGTTCCTGCGGAGGCGTTCGTCCCGATAATAGGTGATCTGTTTCTGAAAATCAGGATGTTTCCAATCAAAATCAAGCCCAACAATGTGAATATCTGTTCCATGATATTCCGTTGAAAACTCGATCCCGGGAACCAGTTCCAGGCCGCAGGCGGCAGCTTCCTGTGATGCTTCCGCAAGCCCATCCGTATTATCGTGATCTGTCAGGGCGAAGGCGGCAAGCCCGCAGGAAACTGCATGGCGGACAAGCTCCCGCGGAGACAGTGTGCCGTCTGATCTGCTGGAATGTACGTGTAAGTCAATAAACTTCATATGATACCTTCTTTAAATTATGAAAATAAACATATTTCTGATCTGGACTCTGCCGACAGGCCAGATCATTGTCAGTATAATCGAAAAATGAAAAGATGTAAACAGAAAAAGTGGCTTGATGCAAACACAGAAAAAGATAACAGATAACAGTTCAGCCGA
>CAYLPF010000170.1:0-3923 GCA_964385485.1 uncultured Lachnospiraceae bacterium
CCGAACAGGTCCGAACCCGCCCGGAGGCTTTGCTATGCACCTTCACCGCGACGTTTCTGCCGCTGGTAAGGCAGCCTTTATGCCAAGATGCCTGCGCCTCAAAAGCCTGTATTCTGGAAGCTTTTGTTCTTGGTGCGCGTCAAATGGCGCATGCAGGTTTGTAACCGGATCGATCAGTTTGCCTCATCTCCCATAACTTCCTCATAATTCTCAGGAGTCGTCATGATCGCGTCAACTGCGGACTCAAGCTCTACATCAAGGCCATCGATCAGATCAAATACAGCCTGTACGGAGCCCTCGCCGATCGCTACATCTGAGAAGAACGGAGCCGCTACCATGCATGTACCCTTCTTGTACTCATCCTTTGCCAGATAAGCGCCCATACCGATACAGATGGAATCGCTGTCAAGACCTGCTGTCTCAAGCGCCCTGACTGCACCTACAACGCCTTCCTCATTCGCGCCGAACACGATCCACTTTGTGATCTGCGGATTTGCCGTAAAGATCGCTGCGGATGTGGTGTTGCCCTTCTCAGTGGTTCCGTCATAATCAACCGTGAAGAAACGTCCGGCTTCCTCAATCTCCGGGCATCTCTCGTCAAGGACAGCCTTCTCGCCCTCTGTACGCGGTACGCAGGAGGACGTGGTGGACATGGTCATCATCAGAAGGCCGACTGTCTCATCTTCCGCAAGGCCGTTCTCATCGATATAGTCGCATACCCACTCGCCGATCGACTCGCCGATCGAGTATCCGGAAATACCTACCCACGGAACCAGTTTGTTTCCGTCTGTATCTTCCAGCGCATCGTCACAAGCCACAACCGGAATGCCGGCTTCCTCGCACAGATCCACGATGTTCTGGGACATCGTCTGGTCCGGCGTACAGGTAACAATACCATCCGCGTTGTTCGCGATCGCAGTGTTGATCGCGTCCAGCTCCTTCTGTCCGTCAGTCTGCACGTCAACATAAATGAATTCGCCGCCTGCGGATTCTACAAGCGCCTGTGCCGCAGCGCCCTCGTTCAGGAACCAGGTCTGGTCTCCTGATTTGTAGATTCCATAAATAAGAAGCTTGCCATCGCCGTTCCGGTCATGAAGCACTTCTTCCGCTGAACCTGTCATAGCCATTGCTGACACCATGGCACCCGTCAATAATAACATTAAAGCTTTCTTCATCATACTTCCTCCTTGATTTCATTCTTGTAATTTATATTTGTAAGGCGGGATCTTCGCGCGCACGGTCCCGCACAAATATACTGAAATTAACCGTTCTTCTTGCTTGCCTCCAGCATCTTTTTCTCGGTATTGGTCTTGCGGATATAATCGACGGTGAGGGCCGCAAGCAAAAGAGAACCTCTCGCAACGTACTGCCAGAAGCTGGACACGCCCAGCATGGTCAGGCCGGTATTAAAGCTCTGGATCAGCAGTACGCCAAGTACCGTGCCGAACATGGTGCCGACGCCTCCTGAGAAGGATACGCCGCCCAGAATAACCGCCGTGATGGCATCGAACTCCAGATTTACATTCGCGGACGGCTGGCCGGACTGCATACGCGCCACATAGATCACACCGCCGAGAGCGCACATGACGCCCATCATAAAAAAGGAGAGCGTGACGATCCGCTGCGGATTCAGGCCCGCCAGACGCGCCGCCTGCGTATTCCCGCCGATCGCGTACACACTGCGGCCGAATCTCGTCTTCGCCAGGATAAAACCGAAGATAATAAACGCGGCAATCATGATCCAGACGGATACCGGAAGCCCGAGCACCCTCGCCTTGCCAAGCCAGATAAAGGTCGAATCCGATACTGCGACCGGCTTGCCATCGCAGATGATGTAGGCAAAGCCTCTGACGATCGCCTGCGTCACCAGCGTCGCGATAAACGCCTCCAGATGAATCTTATTTACCATAAACGCGTTGAACAGGCCTACGGCGCCGCCAACGATCATACACAGCGGAAGCGCGATCCAGATCGACAGGCCCCAGTTCGAAACCATGATCGTGGCAAGTACGCCGGTAAAAGCACACAGAGAACCGGGACACAGGTCATTCTGAAGCTCGATGATCAGATAGGTATGCCCCACCGACACAAGCCCCACAAGAGCTGCCGCCGTAAGAATGTTTGTAAAATTTGTCTTTGTGAAATAGTTCGGGTTCAGTGCTGTGAACACAGCGATCACCACAATAAGCGCTATGATCAGTACCAGTTGATTCCCGCTGATCGGAATTCTGCGGGATTTTTTTGCAGTCGTATCCATTATTTTTCCTCCATCATTCCAAGGCTTAGCAGCTTATCCTCAGTAGCATCCTCTCGCATAACCTCGCCACTGATCTTTCTTGCCCGCATCACAATGATCCGGTCGGACAATCCGATGATCTCCGGCATCTCAGATGAAATGAGGATGATCCCAAGGCCCTGTTTCGCGAATTCCATGATCATATTGTAAAACTCAGCCTTTGCGCCTACATCGATGCCCTTCGTCGGTTCATCCAGAATAAGCACCTTCGGCGTAGTCGCCATCCAGCGGGCGACGATACATTTCTGCTGGTTGCCTCCGGAAAGCTCCGCGATCTTCTTGTTCGCATCCGGCGTTTTGATATTAAAATTCCGGATCCCTTCCTCCGCGACGCGGTCCTCCTTGCTCCGGTCAATAACACCCAGACGGTTCGCGTTGGCGTCCAGCATCGATATGTTGATGTTGTCCCTTACGGAGAGCGACCCCAGGATCCCCTGTGTCTTGCGGTCCTCCGGAACCAGTACGATCCCCTTTTTCTGGGCTTCACCAGGATTTTTGCAGGTGATCTTCACACCGTCCAGGATCACTTCCCCGCCGGTCATGCGGTCAGCTCCGATGATCGCCCGCATCGTCTCCGTGCGTCCGGCGCCCACAAGGCCGGAGAATCCAAGCACTTCGCCTTTGTGCAGGGTAAAAGACACATCGTCCACATAGTCGGAAGACAGATGCTTTACTTCAAGCAGTACCCCGCCGATCTCCTTATTGCGGTCCAGATCGTCATACACAGCGCCGATATCCCGGCCAACCATCAGCTTGATCATCTCCGGCTCGGATGTCTCCTTCGTAACCAGCGTCGTCACATATCTGCCATCCTTGAAGATCGCTACCTTATCTGTGATCGCGGAGAGTTCGCTCATCCGGTGGGATACATAAATGACGATCTTTCCTTCGTCCCTCAGCTTGCGGATGATCGCGAACAGGCTCTCAATCTCCGCGTCAGATAAGGAGGCGGTCGGCTCATCGAAACAGATGACCTTCAGGTTGTCCCTGCTGTATGCCTTCATGATCTCCACCATCTGCTGATAGGCGATCGACAGATCCTTTACCTTGTCTGTCGGCCGGATCGGAAGCCTGAAATCCCGGATGATCTCATCGGCCTTCCGGTTCGCCTCCGCGGTATTGATGACGCCAAAGCGGTTCGCCGGCATCCTGCCAAGATAAATGTTTTCTGCCACGGATAACTCCGGCAGGATCTGCCGCTCCTGGTAGATAATGCTGATACCGGCTTCGATCGCTTCATGCGGATCCCGGAAATGCTTCTCTTCTCCGTCCAGCAAATATAATCCCTCGTCAGGCTGGTAGTCGCCGTTCAGTATCTTCAGCAGCGTGGATTTGCCGGCTCCGTTCTCTCCGAGGAACGCCAGCACCTCGCCGCTTTGCGCCTGAAAGCTTATATTGTCCAGAGCCTTTACACCCGGAAAATATTTGGAAATATTTCGGAATTCAAGTGTGCTCGCCACTGTACTGATCCCCCCTGTCGCAAATTCGTTTCAGATAT
Organism: uncultured Lachnospiraceae bacterium; assembly: GCA_964385485.1. GTDB lineage: Bacteria > Bacillota > Clostridia > Lachnospirales > Lachnospiraceae > Choladousia. Next base: position 3,795 of record CAYLPF010000170.1, read on the forward strand.
ATTCAGTATAATCTTTTTATTCTCATTTGTAATTGGCTAAACTTGCCTATTTATTGCGAAAAATTGCTGTGAGCCAAAAATCCCCATGGAGCATTCGCCCCACGGGGATTTCCTTTTGTGTATTTTATC
>CAYLPF010000171.1:0-3916 GCA_964385485.1 uncultured Lachnospiraceae bacterium
ACGCATAATCGCCTTTACTTGTATTGCTCATGTTCTTGATATTTGTATCTGAAAGGATATCCGCGAAACGTCCGATCATCTTTTTGACATTTCTGTGATAGATAGCAATTCTCGATTCCGCGTTGCAGATGCCAAGATCACAGTTCGGATAGTTTACGGAATTTCGGATATTTCCGTTCTCCAGAAAATTCTTAAGCTCCTTGACCGCCATTACGGCGCAGTTATCCTCTGACTCTGCCGTGGAGGCACCCAGATGCGGCGTGATGATCACGCCTTTCTTGCCAATCGTGGTCGTGTTCGGAAAATCTGATACGTATCTGTGTACCTTTCCGGCCTCGATCGCCTCGACCACAGCCTTCTCATCCACCAGAAGATCTCTGGCGAAATTCAGGATGACGACATTATTTTTCATCTTCGCAACCGCATCACGGTTGATCATCTCCCGTGTAGAATCGAGAAGCGGCACATGGATCGTAATATAGTCACACTGTTCATAAATTTCATTTACATCGCTGATATGGCGGATGCTTCTGGAAAGATTCCATGCCGCATCCACAGAAATATACGGGTCATATCCATATACTTCCATACCAAGGTGCGTCGCCGCGTTTGCCACCTGAACGCCGATGGCCCCAAGCCCGATGATACCGAGCTTTTTATTCTGCAGCTCGCTTCCCGCGAATCTTTTCTTTTCTTTTTCGGTGGCAGCCGCAATATCCTCATTGCCCGCCTGGCTCTGCACCCAGTTTGCGCCGCCGATGATGTCTCTGGCCGCCATCAGCATTCCCGCAAATACCAGTTCTTTTACGCCGTTGGCGTTTGCGCCCGGCGTATTAAATACAACGATCCCCTGCTTCGCGCATTTTTCCAGCGGAATATTATTGACGCCCGCTCCTGCCCGGGCGATCGCCTGAAGCGTATCCGGAAGATCCATATCATGCATCTTCGCGCTGCGCACCAGCACGGCATCCGCATCTTTGATATCCTGAACCTGCGTATATTCCTCCGTAAAACGGTCCAGCCCTACCTGCGCGATCTGATTTAAACAAGTATAACGATACATTATCCATTCACCTCTTCAAAATTTTTCATGAATGATACGAGAGCATCGACGCCCTCCGCCGGCATCGCGTTGTATATGCTCGCGCGCATACCGCCCACGCTGCGGTGCCCCTTCAGGTTCACAAAGCCTTCCGCCTCCGCTTCCTTCACAAATTTCGCGTCCAGCTCCTTGTCGCCCGTTATAAACGGCACGTTCATCAGAGAACGGTCTTCTTTTACAACAGTGCCATGGAACATACTGCTGCTGTCAAGGAAATCATACAGCGTCTTCGCTTTCGCCTCATTGCGCTCCTTCATAGCCTGCAGGCCGCCTGTCTTCCGGATCCACTTGAATACCTTGCCGCAAATATAAATACAGTAGCAGTTCGGCGTATTGTACATGGAACCGGCGTCCGCATGAGTCTTGAATTTCATCATGGTTGGCGTGAAATCCATCACATCGTCCGTGATCAGATCCTCCCGGACAATAGAGATGACCATACCTGCCGGACCGATATTCTTCTGAACTCCGCCGTAAATAATGCCATAATCAGAAACATTCACCGGCTCGGAAAGAAAACAGGAGGATACGTCAGAGACGAGCAGTTTACCCTTTGTGTTCGGCAGCTTCTTATATTTCGTTCCATAGATCGTATTGTTCTCACAAATATATACGTAATCGGCATTCTCACTGACCGGCAGGTCACTGCAGTCAGGAATATAAGAAAATGTCTTATCCTCGCTGGACGCAATGGCATTGGCCTGACCGTATTTTTTTGCCTCCTGCCATGCTTTTTTCGCCCACTGTCCCGTGATGATATAATCAGCCACGCGGTTCTTCATCAGGTTCATCGGGATCATGGAAAACTGAAGGCTGGCTCCGCCCTGAAGGAACAGCACCTTATAATTATCAGGGATCTGCATGATATCCCGCAGGTCAGCCTCCGTCTCATGGATCAGGTCGTCAAACACCTTTGAGCGGTGGCTCATCTCCATAACAGACATGCCGCAGCCCTTATAATCCAGCATTTCAGCCTGCGCCTCTTTCAAAACAGATTCCGGCAGCATAGCCGGACCCGCAGAAAAGTTGTAAACTCTGCTCATTTTTTCATCCTCCTCATATTTTCAAGGAAAAAGGCTGTCACAAATAAAAGTCCATATGGTTTTCCAGATGAACAGCTTTCTGCAACAGTCCCTTTCAAAGCACTTTATTTCATTACCGTAATGAAATTTTGCCCATTATACAGCTTCGCTGATATTCAGTCAATGTCATCCTGGTCAAATACAGTATCGATCGGCTTGCCGGCCGCTACCATCGGGAATACCTTATCATCGCAGTCGATCACACAGTCCAGCACCACCGGGCTGCCCAGGGACAGCGCCTTTTCCAGGGCAGGCGCCAGCTCCTCCTTCTTCGTCACGCGGATACCGGACGCGCCCATTGCCTCAGCAAGCTTCACAAAGTCCACCGCATCGTTCAGGACTGTCGCTGCATAGCGTTTTCCGTAGAACAATGTCTGCCACTGACGAACCATTCCCAGAACATGGTTGTTAATGACCACCTGAACGACCGGGATATTATAACGCGCTGCCGTCGCGATCTCATTCATATTCATGCGGAAACATCCGTCACCTGCGATATTGATCACCGTTTTGTCCGGATTTCCAACCTTTGCGCCGATCGCGGCTCCGAGGCCGTAGCCCATAGTGCCAAGCCCTCCTGATGTCAGAAGCGTCCTTGGCTTCGGATATTTGTAATACTGGGCAGCCCACATCTGATGCTGTCCCACTTCAGTTACGATGATCGCGTCGCCCTTTGTCTGGCGGTAGATCTCTTCTACCACATACGGGCCCGTAAGCCCCTCGGTATTGTATTTCAGGGGATACTTCGCCATCAGCTCTTTTACCGTTTCATCCCACTCATCATGGCGATGCTCCTCGATGCGGGTATTCAACCGTTTCAGGACCTCTTTCACATCACCGATGACAGAGACGTCCACCTTGATATTCTTATTGATCTCCGCCGGGTCAACATCGACCTGTATCACCTTCGCATGCTTCGCGAAAGCCTTTGCCTGGCCTACGACACGGTCGCTGAATCTGGCTCCGAGCGTGATCAGAAGGTCACACTGCGTGACGCCAAGGTTCGCAGCCTTCGTTCCATGCATACCAAGCATTCCTGTATACAGTTCGCTCTTGCCGTCGTAAGCGCCTTTTCCCATCAGCGAGTCCGCTACCGGCGCATGCACCTTCCGGGCAAACTCCGCCAGCTCGTCCGACGCACCGGAGATCACTGCGCCGCCGCCGACAAAGATAAACGGCTTTTTGGCCCTGTTGATCAGCCTGACAGCCGCCTCAAGGTCTGCTTCTTTGATATATTCGGTGCTGCGAACCACCGGTTCCGGCTTCACCGGCTCATAATCCGTCACGGCTGCCGTCACATCCTTCGGAATATCGATGAGCACCGGGCCTGGCCGTCCCTCCTGCGCGATCTGGAACGCCCAGCGGATCGTGTCCGCCAGCTTCGTAACATCCTTTACAATAAAATTATGCTTCGTGATCGGCATTGTGACGCCTGTAATATCAATCTCCTGAAAACTGTCTTTTCCCAGAAGGCTTACGCCTACATTCGCCGTGATCGCCACGATCGGAACTGAATCCATATAAGCCGTTGCAATACCTGTAACAAGATTCGTCGCACCGGGTCCTGAAGTAGCCATACACACGCCTACCTTCCCCGTAGAACGCGCATAGCCGTCCGCCGCGTGAGCCGCTCCCTGCTCATGAGAAGTCAGGATATGGCGGATCTCACCGCTGTGTTTGTAAAGCTCGTCGTAGATGTTCAGAATCGCTCCGCCCGGATAACCGAATACGG
>CAYLPF010000172.1:0-3912 GCA_964385485.1 uncultured Lachnospiraceae bacterium
GGCTCATTTCCCCAGATACGCCGCCCGCACCTGCTCATTCACCAGCAGCTCCGCTCCGCTTCCGGTCATCGTGATGCTTCCGGTCTCCATGACGTAGCCGACATCCGCCGTCCGAAGCGCCATATTCGCATTCTGCTCGATCAGCAGGATCGTCACGCCCTGCTTATGGATCTCCCGGATAATATCAAAAATACCCTGTACGATCAGAGGCGCAAGGCCAAGCGACGGCTCATCCATCATGATGAGCTTCGGACGGCTCATCAGCGCCCGGGCTACTGCCAGCATCTGCTGCTCACCGCCGGAGAGCGTACCGCCTGCCTGCCAGTGGCGCTCCTTCAGCCTCGGGAAAAGATCATAGATCCAGTTCAGATCCTCGGTCAGATTATCCTTCCTCATATACGCGCCGATCTTCAGGTTTTCCAGCACTGTCAGATCCGGGAATATCTTTCTTCCCTCCGGTACAAGGGTGATTCCCTTCGCCACGATGTCATCCGTATCCTTTCCCGTAATATCCTCGCCCATGAATTCGATCTTTCCGGAAGCCGGCTTCACAAGGGACACGATGGAACGCAGCGTCGTTGACTTTCCGGCTCCGTTCGCTCCGATCAGCGTGACGATGCTCTTTTCCGGCACTTCAAAACTGATACCCTTCACAGCCTCAATACCGCCATAATTTACTTTCAGGTCTTTTACTTTAAGCATCTTCTTCACTCACCCCCAGATAAGCCTCTATTACGCGTGGATTGTTCTGCACCTCCGCCGGCGTGCCCTCTGCCAGAAGCTTTCCGAAATCAATCACGTAAACCCGGTCGGAAATCTGCATAACCAGATCCATATGGTGTTCGATCATAAAAATAGTCAGATGATATTCGTCGCGGATCTGGCGGATAAAATCAGTCAGATCCTGTGTCTCCTGCGGATTCATCCCGGCTGCAGGCTCATCCAGGAGAAGAAGCTTCGGCTGCGTAGCAAGGGCTCTCGCGATCTCAAGACGGCGCTGGATGCCATAGGGCAGCGAACCGGCCATTTCATCCTTCAGATGCGCCAGATTCTGCATTTCCAGAAGCTCCATAGTCTCCCGGCGCATCCTCGCCTCTTCCGCATGGTTCAGGCGGAAGGTCGCCGTGAAAAGATTCTGCTTTGCCCTCATGTGCTTCGCGATCAGGACATTCTCAAACACCGTCATAGATGAGAAAAGGCGGATATTCTGGAATGTCCGGGCAATGCCCGCCTGCGTGATCTTATCCGGAGTCGGCACGATACGCTTTGTATATCTTCCGGCATTCTCACCGATGTACATTTTTTTCATTTTGCCGTGCGGATAGCTTTCCAGAAGCTCTTTGCCGCAGAAGGACACAGAACCGTTCGTCGGCTCGTAAACGCCTGTGATACAGTTAAATGCCGTTGTCTTTCCGGCCCCGTTCGGGCCGATCAGTGCGACGATCTCACCCTCATTTACTTCCAGGGAAAGATTGTCTACCGCTACCACGCCGCCGAACTGCATGGTAATGTCTTCTACACGGAGGATATTATTGCTCATGATTCAGCCTCCTTTTTCTTTTTTCCCAGATTTCTGAAAAACCGGAGGATGCCGTCCACCGAAAACTCCCGGTTGCCCATGATACCCTTCCGGGCAAACAGCACGATCGCCATAATAATAACGGAAAATACGACCTTGCGGAATCCGGCCCTTAAAAACGGCACCTTGAAATCCCCGATATACGTCTCCACATCCAGGAAACGCAGCCACCACTCGGAACACGCGATGAACAGGAAAGAAGCGATACAGCTTCCCGTCACGCTGCCAAGGCCGCCGATCACGACGATCAGAAGGATCTCATACGTCATGGAGGACTTAAATGTCATGGACTGGATCGAGGACTGGTACATCGCAAGCAGGCCGCCGCCCACGCCTGCAAAGAAGGAGGAAATGCAGAACGCCATCCTCTTGTGCTTTGCAAGATTGATTCCCATTGCCTCCGCCGCAACCTCGTCGTCCCGGATGGCCTTGAAAGCTCTTCCGTACGAGGAATTGATAACCAGCACCATGACCGCGATGCAGATGCCGCACACGATAAACGGGAAACTCACCGACGTAAAACTCGGATATTTCCGGAGCATATTGGAGCCGTTCGTCACAGGTCCCAGCACATCCCACTGGAAAAACGCCCGGATGATCTCGGCAAAACCAAGAGTGGCGATCGCCAGATAATCACTCTTCAGTCTGAGTACCGGAAGGCCGATCAGCCATGCAAAGATGGCCGCCATCACGCCTGCCGCCAGAAGCCCCACAAAGAACGGCACGGAGAACTGGATCACGCCGCCGTCGAAATACTGATACACCGAGGCGCGGGCCTCCACCGGGATCGTCAGCACCGCGTACGTATACGCGCCGATCAGCATAAAACCCGCCTGTCCCAGCGAAAACAGTCCCGTAAAACCATTCAGAAGATTCATGGATACCGCAACGAGAGAATAGATACATCCTTTTTTCAATACGGTCAGCGCAATATGCGTCGGCGGCAGTGTCCGCTCCAGAACCATAACCACCGCCAGAAGCGCCAGAAGAAGCAGCGCTGAGATGATCATATTTTTTTTCTTACTCATAACAGCCACCTCTCTTATACTTTATCTGTGGCCTTCTCGCCGAACAGTCCCGTCGGCTTGACGATCAATACGACGATCAGAAGCGCAAAAGTAAACGCGTCGGAGAATGTCGTCCATCCAAGGCCCTTGATAATGTTTTCACAGATACCGATGATAAATGCGCCGATCACAGCCCCCGGGATCGAGCCGATACCGCCGAATACGGCGGCCACAAAAGCTTTCAGGCCGGGCATCGCGCCGGAGGTCGGAACTACGGACGCATAGTTTGTAAAATAAAGCAGCGAACCGACTGCAGCCAGGAAAGAGCCGATCACAAACGTCATACTGATGACATTATCGACTTTGATCCCCATGAGGCGGCTCGTCTCGAAATCATTTGCCACGGCCCGCATCGCCATGCCGATCTTCGTATGGTTGATGAGCTGCATCAGGACAATGACAAGAATGACCGTCAGAACCGGCGTAACTACCGTCACGACCTTCGTCGTCGCCGGCCCGATCTTGATGGAATTGGAAATAAACGGGATAGCCGGATACGTCTGGGCCAGGCCGCCTGTTATGTAAAGCGCCAGATTCTGCAGCAGATATGATACGCCGATAGCAGAGATCATGACAGACATACGCGGCGCATTCCGCAGCGGCTTGTAGGCCACCCGCTCCACCAGCAGGCCCAGAATGACCGTCGCGATCAGCGTCAGCGGAATCGAAAGGTACAGCGGCATGATCGTGGAAGAATAGACCAGCACCAGCGCAGCCACCGTGAAAATATCTCCGTGCGCAAAGTTGATCAGCCGCAGAATACCATATACCATGGTATAACCGATCGCGATCAGTGCGTACTGCCCGCCTACGGATATACCTGCCAGAAGATACGGCAGATTTTTGTTGATAAAATCCATTTTGGAACTCCCTTCTTCATAAATAACACAGTGATGGAATCTCAAAAGAAGAGGCTGCAGATCCTGCAGCCTCTTAACCAGCCTTTCATGCACAGCGGAGCCGCTAAAGCAGCCGCACGCTTTTAGTTAACGCCCTGCTCTGCCACGAAGTCCCATGCGCCTGTCTCTGTGTTCGCTTTCTTTACGTAAGCTGTATCGCGGAGTGCGTCGCCGTTCACATCGTCAAATGCGATCGCGCCTGTAACACCTGTATATGTCGTAGTCCACAGAGCCTCATTCACGGCTGCCGGGTCGGTAGAACCGGCATTCTTCAGCGCCTCAAGGGCTGTAAAATAAGCGTCATAACCCATCGCTGTAACGGCTGCGATCGTGTCATTTCCGCCGTTGTTTGCCAGGTTTGTCTTAT
>CAYLPF010000173.1:0-3846 GCA_964385485.1 uncultured Lachnospiraceae bacterium
GCGCATATACGAGAAATTCTTCTGTTGTCATATCCGAAACACCTCTCTTTCGCCCTAAGACCCATCTTCCCCCGGTTATCCACGTTCCTGTATCCGGCATCTCCGGCAATGGACACTTTCCCTGCTGCACTCCGGCAGCTGTCACATCTGCCCGTCCATTACCTTCCAGTTCTTGCGAAGGTAATCCGCCAGGGAAACCACAGTAAGGATCAGCGCGATCCATGTCACGGCCTGCGCGATCAGGTCGAACACGCCGCCCAGATCCAGGATCAGCAGGATCACCATGGCCATCTGAAACACAGTCTTGAATTTTCCCCAGTAGCTGGCTGCTATCACTACGCCCTTGTCGGATGCCACCAGCCGGAATCCGCTGATGATAAATTCACGTCCGATAATGATGATAACGACCCATGCGGCAAGCGCTTCCTTTTCCACAAGACAGATCATCGCGGAACATACGAGAAGCTTATCTGCGATGGGATCCATGAATTTTCCGAAATCCGTTACCAGGTTATTCTTTCTGGCCAGATAACCGTCCAGCCAGTCCGTGGCGCTTGCCAGAATGAATATCGCAGCCGCAATATATTTTCCGGATTCTCCTGACCCGTCCCACAGCATCAGAAATACAAATACGGGCACCATACACACCCGAAGTACAGTCAGTTTATTCGGCAAATTCATCTGCAATCTCTCCTATCAAATCGTACTCTGCCGCGCCGGTGATCCTGGCTTTCACGAAATCTCCGGTCACCAGCACATCTTCCGTATGGATAAACAGCAGCCCGTCTACATTCGGTGCGTCCCCGTACGTTCTTGCCACGTAAGCGCTTTCATCTGCCACTTTTCCTTCCACCATGGCGGTCACAGTGCGGCCGACCATGTCCTGCGCCCGGTCGAAGGCGATCTCCTGCTGCAGCTCCATCAGTTCTTCCTGCCAGTTCAATTTCGTCTCCTCGTCGATCTGCTCCGGCATGGATGCTGCCGGGGTACCCTCTTCCTGAGAATATGTAAATACGCCGAGGCGGTCAAACTCCATTTCATCGATAAAATCCATCAGTTCTTCGTGCTGCTCCTGTGTCTCCCCCGGAAAGCCTGCGATCAATGTCGTCCGAAGCATGATGTCCGGTATCTCCCTGCGAAGCTTCTGTATGATCGCGGTCAGATCCGCCTTCGTCGTCCGCCGTCCCATTCGCCCAAGCACCGCATCTGACGCATGCTGGATCGGAAGATCCAGATAATGGCAGATCTTCGGTTCGCGCTTCATCGTCTCGATCAGCCCGTCGTAAATTTCCTCCGGATAGCAGTAAAGAATACGGATCCAGCGAAGACCGCTGATCCTGCACAGTGACTCCAGAAGAAGGTGCAGCGACTTCCTGCCGTACAGATCCACACCGTAAACGGTGGTCTCCTGCGCAACAAGGATCAGTTCTTTCACACCCTGGGCAGCCAGCTCCTCCGCCTGCGCGGTCAGACGCTCCATTGGAACACTGCGGTATCTGCCGCGAAGCTTCGGAATAATACAGTACGTGCAGCATTTGCTGCAGCCCTCCGCGATCTTCAGATACGCATAATGACCGCCTGTAGTCACAATGCGCCCCGCATCTGTCTGTGGAAGGCAGGTAAGGGCCTGTTCCTCCACAGCACGTTTCCCGCCGAGCGCTTCCTCCACCGCCTGGACGATCTTATCATACGCCGTCGTTCCAAGCACCATATCCACTTCTTCCACTTCGTCCAGGATCTCCTGCTTATACCTCTGGGCCATGCAGCCCGTTACGATCAGCGCCTTGCAGCTTCCGGCCTTTTTGTACTCCGCCATCTCCAGTATGGTCTGTACACTCTCTTCCTTTGCGTCATTGATAAAGCAGCACGTATTGATAACGATCACATCCGCCTCTGTCTCATCATCCGTAAAGCTGTAGCCTTTTTTTGCGAGCAGCCCCAGCATCTCTTCCGAATCCACAAGATTCTTGTCACATCCGAGAGAAACAAAAAATATTTTCATAGGTTATTCCTGCCTCTTATCCGTTTCTGACGCGTCGGCCACCACGATCTCCGCATCGTCTGCGTTCTTCGCTTTGCCCTGCTCCAGCAGTTCCTTAAACTGAACCTCCGGATGCTCCCTCTGGATCCGGGCAAGCTTTTTCACTCTCGTCTGAATACAGATCAGGCTCACAAGATTCGTCAGTCCGTCAAAAATCAGGCAGATACCGATATAAAGGATCATATACCGCTCTTCTTTAAAGAGATTGCACAGCAGTACAATACCCAGCGCAATGATAATCAGGGCACAGATCAGTATCAGATACCACTTAGAAAATTTCAGCCGCTTCATATTAAATGCGCTCTGCACCTTCACCACTGCTCCCAAAAGCAGGATGATCCCCATGGCGAACGGGAGGACTGTGGACAGGAAGGTCGGATTCAGCAGGATAAAAATGCCGAATGCCAGGCAGACAATCCCGATCACCAGATCCATCTGCAGGAAACCTGCCAGATTGTCCTTCGTGAAATAGATGATCCCATACGTTATACCGAGAACCACCATAATAAATCCAAGCCCATAGCAGATCATTTTCACGGAAGTGTTCGGCCATGCCAGCATCGCAGCCCCAAGTACGACATAAAGTGCAGATACCAAAATGTAACTTTTACTGAATTGTTTTACTTCTTTCACGGTAATCACACCTCATTTCCGCACTATTCTTCTGTCACTTCTCCGTCTTCCGGAAGTATCTTGATCTTGCCTTCGTAGAGCTCCGATACCGCCTTTGAGAGAGGCTTGGATACGGTCATCACATCAAGATCGCCCTTTGACTGCCGCGCAATGATCTGGCGCGCGCGCTTTGCCGTAGCCATCACGATCGAATAACGGCTGTTTACCACCGGTTCGTCGCCCTCCTCAACCTCACTGTTGACTACCTTCATTAAATCTGAATAAGATGGATGTAACATAGTATTATTCTCCTTTCGCAAACATTTTGATTTCTTTGCGGATCTGTTCTACAAAATCCAGATTCCTGCTTATTTTATTATGCTGACTGTCGATCAGATTGTGAACTGCCTCCACGCTCTGCTCCAGATCATCATTAATAATCATATAATCATACTCTTCAACACCGTCCGACTCCTCCACAGCCCGCTCAAGGCGTTCCCGGATGACCTCCTGAGTCTCCGTCCCTCTGTCTTTCAGACGTCTCGCCAGTGTCTCGGCATCCGGCGGCATGATAAACAGCAGCAGTGCATCCGGATATTCCTTTTTGATCTTCAGGGCGCCCTGCAGTTCAATTTCCAGGATCACATCCCTCCCCTGATCCATCTGATCCTCTACATAGTCCCTCGGCGTCCCATAATAATTGCCGCAATAGCATGCGTATTCAATCAGACGGTTCTGTGCGATCAGCTGCTCAAATTCTTCCATTGTTTTGAAAAAATACTCGCGCCCGTCTTCTTCATTATCCCGGGGCGCCCGCGTTGTCGCCGAAATAGACAGCGCATAATATCCGTATCGTTCGGTCAGGCAACGCATAAGCGTTCCCTTCCCAACACCCGAAAAGCCGGAAACTACTACGAGGATTCCCCTTCTGTTCATTGCTCTTCTCCCTTCATATCCTGTTCCGTTAGATAACTGGCCGCAAAACGCCGGGCGATCGTATCCGGCTGCATCGCGGAAAGCACGATCTGATCCGTCTCCATCACAATAACAGACTTTGTACGCCGTCCCTGAGTAGCATCCACGATCCGCTGGGTCTCCCGGGCGTTCTGCACCATTCGTTTGATGGGCGCAGCATCCGGATTCACCACTGTGACAACCTTCCGGGCATTCACATAGTTGCCAAAACCAATGTT
>CAYLPF010000174.1:0-3825 GCA_964385485.1 uncultured Lachnospiraceae bacterium
TGGGATTTTCCGGGTTGTCGAACTGCATGATCTTCCCCGGCCGCAGCAGCAGGCATCCGTAATACGCGCCGATCTTTTTACCCTTCAGGGGATCGGCCACCTTTTCCTTCAGCGTATCGAAGCCGACTCTGTCCCGAAGCACCTCCAGATAATGCAGCACATTCGTCTCTCCGGCGTACGGTTCATCCAGCTTCATGTAGTTGTTGGCTCTTGTGCGGATATCATCCACATTCTTCATGTCGTCATTCACGCGCTTGATCACATGATGGCAGGCAGAGCAGACCGTCACCAGCTCCTGCCCTTTTTCTTTCGCCTCGTTCAGCGCCCGGACGGAAGAGAGCTTTGTGGCGATCTCGTCTGTGCCCAGCGGGTAGACGCCGCCGCAGCACTGCCAGTTTTCTATTTCTTCCAGTTCAAAGCCCAGCGCTTTCGCGCAGGCCCTGGCATAATCATCCAGCTCTTTCGCCCTGGTGCGAAGTGTGCATCCCGGATAATAACTGTACTTCATAGTCCTGTTTCCTTTCCTTAATTTAATAAAACAAATGGCATTAGTCTGCCGGCAGCCCATCAGGCTATGTTTTGAGGATGGACTTATACTCTTACAATTCGATCTGCGCGATCACGGCTTTCAGCGCGTCGGCGCTGGCTCTCAGCTTCGCAGTCTCCTCTTTGTTCATACGCATCGGCACCTTGCCCTGAACCCCGTTCGGCCCTACAAGGGTCAGCGTACTGATACATACATCTTCGATCCCATACTCACCGTGCATCATAGAGGACACGGTCGCGATGGAGTCGGAAGCAGAAAGAACGATCTCACATAATTTACAGACAGCATTCGCAACGGCATAGAACGTAGCGCCTTTGTTGGCAATGATCTGTCCGCCGGACTTCTGCACATATTTCAGCATCGCGTCCTTATCCAGCTTCCCTATGTCTTTCCCGATATTATGCATCAGTTCAGCATATTCATCGACACTTGCCCCGGAAATATAAACGCCCGTCCACGGGATAAAGGAGGTATCGCCATGCTCTCCGAATACATAAGCATGAATGTTCTTCTGCGCCACCTTGAAATGCTCGGACAGGCCGAAGCGCAGGCGTGCCGTATCCAGGATCGTACCGGAGCCGATCACATGATTCTCCGGAATTCCGGATATCCTGGCAAATACATACGTCATGACATCCACCGGGTTACTCACGATGATATAAATGGCATTCGGAGCCGCCTTTACGATTTCCGGCGTGATATCCTTCAGAATATTTACGTTCGTCTGGGTCAGCTCAAGCCTTGTCTGCCCCGGCTTACGGGCGATTCCTGATGTGATAATGACAATATCAGAATCCTTCGCATCCTCATATTCTCCGGCCTTGATGGAAATCGGATTGCGGAAGCATGTTCCCTGCTCGATATCCATGACTTCACCCGCTACCTTTTCCTTATTGATATCGATCATCACGATCTCTGATGTGATGTCCATACCAGACAAGGTATACGCAATCGTCGAACCCACGCTTCCTGCTCCAATAATCGTTATTTTACTGCTCATACATACTCCTTTCGCTCATTTCATGCTTTTGTATCAGTTCCGTTTTCCTTGCAAATTCATTCGGGTAACAAGTGCCTCATATGCCTTTCTGCCCTTTGATGCAGTCTCATTTTCTGCTATTCGTTACGTTTTTAACAATATTTTTTGTAAAAATGATTGCACGTCCCTCGGCAAACGACAGCAAAGCAGCCGATATTTCACCGTTTTCCTCTCAGATGTTGTCGTTCTATGCGGTAAAGAATCTACTTAATACGGCATATTTACACTAACAACAGTCTACCAGCTATCTATCTGGATGTCAATTCATTTTTCGTTAATAAATTAACAATTTTATTCTGAAAAATACCGGAAGCACCGTCAAAATGACACTTCCGGCATATCTGCCCGGTTCCTGCTCCGAACCCCGTCACTGACCCCTTTTTGTCCCGAAAGGGCATTATCTTTACGCCAGCAGCCTGTATCTGCACAGGCACGCCAGTATCTCCTGCTTGCGCACCATAGCCGCCGCTCCTGCTCCGTAATTTTTTGGCGTCATGGATAAAATGCCTTCTTTTTCCAGCTTCCGCGACGCTTCCTCCGCAAGGTAAGCGGCTGTTTTCCTGCCGTCGGCCATTTTTTCCAGCACATACTGCAGGATATAGGCCAGCGCCGCAGTCTGGCTTTCATCCACGATCTGCTCCAGATACCGCAGGTCTATCTCATTTTTATCGAGGCTGATCGTATCCCAGCCATGTACCCGGGCTTTCTCGATCCGCCTGCGGGATACCGGCTTTCTGACCCAGTTCTTTTTCTCCGCCTTTTCCTCCGTCAGGGATACTGCCAGTTCTTTTGCGCGGGCTGTCACATCCTTCGTCACATAGCAGTCCATCTGCAGCACCGTATCCGCCACTGTCAGAAAATCACCGGAGCTTCCGGCTACCAGCACCGTAGAAATCCCAAGGTCATGATACAGGCTCCTGACCTTTCGTATGAAGGGAGTGATCGGTTCCTTCTCATCAGAGACAAGCTTTGCCATACGCCCGTCACGGATCATGAAATTCGTTGCGGATGTATCCTCATCGATCAGAAGCACACTGCTGCCGCTTGCCAGAGCCTCCACCGCATTTGCCGCCTGAGATGTACTGCCGCTGGCATTTTCCGTGGAAAATCCGGTCGTGTCAGCCTTTGTCGGCAGATTTGTGATAAACATGGAAATGTCCGTCTGATGGATACAGCGGCCTTCCTCCGCCCGCAGTTTAAAAGCGCCCGCGTCCGTGATCACGTATTCCCGGCCGTCACCGGCGATATGATTGTATACGCCCCGCTCCAGCGCCTTCAAAAGCGTTGATTTTCCGTGAAAACCGCCGCCTACGATGACGGTAATGCCCCGGCAAAGCCCCATACCGCGAAGCGCTCCCCGGTGCGGAAGCTGCATAGTCACCGCCAGGCTCTCCGGACTTTCAAAAACCACGGCATTTTTCATCGGCTTCTGGGACACGCCGCTCTCCCGGGGCAGTACAGAGCCGTCCGCCACGAAAGCCACAAGGCCCTGACGGATCAGTTCATCCCGGATAAACTGCTGGTCGTCCGCCAGAAATACGGCGTCCCGCAGCTCCCTTTGCAGCGACGCAGCCGTTCTTCCTGCAGAAAATGTCCGCTCCGCTACCTCAGGCAGAAGCTCAAACAGGATCTCCTCCAGGGCGCCGGCGGCAATCGTCCGCCCATAAGCAGGAAATCCCACTTCGATCCTCGCCTCAATAAAATCAGAAGAGACGTGCATCGCCGTCCGCTCCAGGATCTCCTGGCACGTGCGGCACGCTGTCACAAGGCCGCTCTTTCCCGAACCCTTCCGCTCCCGGTCCATACAGGCATGCAGATTCCGGTGCAGCCTTCGCAGCAGAGCATCCTCTACCGCGATCCTCCGGTGTTTTTTCTCCAGATATTCCGCCGGTATGATATTTCTGTTGTAATATACGATACGCACCCGGGACGGCGTTGCGAACGGGTCGCCCTGCACATGGTCGATGCAGAGACGATATGTACCAAAATCATATTCCCCTTCCAGCACCTTGTACGCCTTATATCCTTTATGGTCAATCTGCCGAAGCTGATTCTTCAATTCCTGTTTTGTTTTCATAATACTCCTCTCTTTAAACTATCTGATAAAAATCACTTTACCGCATCCTGATACCTCACGATCACGCATTCATGCTCCTTCGTCTGCTTCCCATAGCTGACAGACACCAGTTTTCCCTCCACCTATAGTAGCACATTTTTGAGGAAAGGTAAATCAAAAGCG
>CAYLPF010000175.1:0-3747 GCA_964385485.1 uncultured Lachnospiraceae bacterium
TTGCAAGCAAGCGAACTTCTTGTAAGCTACATTATATCATTCTGTGGGGGAGGGGGCAATCTTATTTGTCAGTTTCCGGCATACTATGCCGTCTCCTGAACCCAGTCCGGGCCTGTATCTTCTTCAGCAGTTGGTTTCCTGTTTTTTTGCCTGATACTCCCTGCCAACTGTCACACCGCCCTCCGGCGATACGCAGCGGCTTCTGCCCCGTCAGTACCTCTGCCTGCCGGGAAAGAAATTAAATTGTTTTTGCAGAAGATATGTGATAAATTATAGGAAACGTAATCATTTATTCTTTGTGGTGTTTCCTGCGCCGGTTTTTGCTGCGTGCGAACGCAGAATCTTCCTGATAAAAATCGTGCGCAAGCCAGGGAGGAAGCATAGTAAGCCCCATGCACGGTAACACTTTCTTGCGCAGTGGTACGCTCAAAGCGCATGGGGTACTATCGTATTTAACAAGAACTCATTGCGGACTGCACAGAGAGGAGGACTCATATGAACAGAAATCATCAAAACACCGGAAAACCCCATCCGGCCATCCTGCTGTCGCTTTTGATCGCCTGCCTGTTTTGTATAAACATCCATGCGGCGGAAGAAGACTGGAACTGTGAAAGCTGCGGCACTTTAAACGCGGCGCAGAATAATTTCTGCGGTAACTGCGGGACTGCGAAACCAAATACTCCCTGGATCTGCAGTAGCTGCGGACACGAAAATGACGCAGAAGCAAATTTCTGTGTGAACTGCGGCCAGAAAAAGGATGCCGGACAAGCAACCGGCAGCCAGAATGAAAATACAGAACCGGAAGCGGCGAATACAGAAGGAGAGCCATATCGTTACGGCCAGTATCTGCTGTACTGGGATGGATACACATATACGACGGGCGACGACGGCATTTATCGCATTGACGCGGACAATCAGTTTGAACGGATCCTGGGAATCGATGCAGTTGCAAATGGAATCTTTGCGATAGGAAAAAACGTTTATTTTATGAAATATGACATAAATGGAGGCGCCGATTTCCTGTATGTATATCGGACTGACCTGGATGACTGCGAGGTCCTGCGCTCTGCAAGAAACGGGAGCCTGCTGATCGGAGCGGATGAAGAGAATGTCTATTACCTTGAACCGTCCAGTGAAGCGGATTACAACGACAGCAGCGACCTGATCCGCTACAATCTGGCGCAGGACAGCGCAGATACCGTTGCTTCCGGGATTGGCACAGCGCAGTTCTGGAACGGCGGGATCGTGCTGAGCGGTGCCGCGTCAGATATAAGCCCGGTGCAGCTAATGATGCTGGGCTCAGACGGCAATTCCGGGATCGTGGCCGAAAACTGCAGCCAGAATTTCTGGATCGACCAGGATACAGACCGAATGTATTACATCAAATACCATATGACCTCCGATACCTCCTGGGATGGGGCTTACCTCTGCTGTCTGGATAATACAGGCAACCGGGAGATCGCTTTCATCGAAGGAGATTATATAACTCCCTACCCATGCGGAACCGTCTCAGGCATTCCTGTCGTCTCTTTTTTTCAAAGCGACCATCAGGTATATCTCCAGGTTGATCCCACCGACGGAAGTGTTGGCGAAATGGAAGTGCCCGGGAATGCTTCCTATATGCAGATTTTCTATGACGAGTACGGAAATACGTACTATTTCGCAGATTATGAACTGTACGTATGGAAAGGAAGCGAATACAGGCAAATAGCTGCGATCGCTTCCGATGGAATCATGCTCGGTATTTCCGGTAACTACGCATACTACCGGCGCTACAATGAAGGAAATCACCCGAACCTGTTCCAGTGTGCGCTTTTCTGAATTGTGAGTGTTGCGCTTCTGAACGTGGCCATTTGAATCTGAAAAATAAGAAATAGCCGTCCTGCTTCTGGAAAAGTAGACGGCTATTTCTTCAGCTTGAAAACTTAGTGCGGGACGGACGGTTGCGTCATCATGATCTCAATCCGCCGCAGGCTGCATTCAGCGCATTCTGTGCCCGGCAGATACCGTATTCCACATCCGGAATATTTTCTGCGTGCTTTGCTGTTCTGTCCACACCTTACTCATCCTTCATCTTCGGTTTAAAGATCAGGCTCGCCAGATACGAGAAGATCAGCGCCGCGCTGATCCCTGTCGCGCTGGCTTTAAAGCCCCCTGTAAACAAGCCCAGAAATCCCTTATCGTCTACTGCCTCCTTCACACCTTTCCAGAGCGTATTTCCGAATCCCAGCAGCGGAACGGATGCTCCGGCTCCCGCAAAATCCAGGAACGGCTCATAAACTCCCACCGCTCCCAGTACCGCGCCGAGGCACACCAGGATCACCATGACTCTCCCCGGCAGCAGCGTTGTCTTTTCCAGTAAGATCTGGACCAGGGCACAGATAAGGCCGCCGACCCAGAATGCATTTACGTAATCCATCTATTTCATCCCTCCATTTATCATATCAGCAATGCTCCAGCACTACCGCATGGGCGATCCCCGGTATCGTCTGCCCTTCATTGAAGCTCACCTTCGACAACAGCGCCCCGGTGGGAATAAACAGCACGCGTTTCCATATCCCTTTGCGCAGCTTCGGCAGGATCATAGCTGCCAGTACCACCGCCGCGCAGCCGCAGCCGCTTCCCCCGGCGTGTGTATCCTGTGCCTTTGCATCGTAGATCTCAATCCCACAATCCATATGCTGCTGTGAGATATCAAACCCCTTTTCCTTCAGCAGATCTATCACGATCTTCTGGCCCACTGATCCCAGATCTCCCGTGATGATCTTGTCATAATCCTCTGGCTGACGGTTAAAATCCATAAAATTCTGGTAAATCGTATCGCAGGCCGCCGGAGCCATACACGCTCCCATGTTCATATTGTCTTTCACTCCCATATCGATGATCTTACCCGGAGTGACGCCGGCTACTCTCACATGGCCGCCTTTGGCGGCAAGTACAAAGGCTCCGCTCCCTGTGACCGTCCAGGTAGCTGACAGGGGACGCTGATTCCCATATCCCAGGGGAAACCGGAACTCCTTCTCGGCACTGCCGAAGTGGCTCGAGGTCAGCGCAGCCGCATAGTCCGCATATCCGCCCGCCACCGTCATGGATGCCAGCGTCAGCGACTCTCCGCAGGTAGAACACGCCCCGTACAGCCCGAACAGCGGGATCTGCGCATCCCCGTTTCCGAAGGATGTGGCAATAAGCTGTGCCAGCAGATCCCCTCCGAACAGATACCGTACCTGCTGTGTCATGAGCTGAGCCTTGCCGATAGCAAGCTGAAGCGCCTCCTTTTGCATGGTACTCTCAGCCTTTTCCCACGTATCCTCACCAAGCTGCGCATCCGGTGCCACCAGATCGAACCACTCACCCAGTGGCCCTTCTCCCTCCTTCGGCCCCACCACCGATGCACTGCTGATGATATGCGGTGCATTTAGAAATTCAATGCTCTGCTTGCCTGTCATTTGATCGACTGCCATAGTATCCCTCCTGCTGTATGAAATAGAATCCTTCTCCGCCTGCGGCGGGTCGCTCCGGTGACATATGACATAATAAAACGGAGACAACCGCCTTCTCTCTGGCAATATTGTCTCCGCTTTCTTTTATTTTATTCGTTTTTACAGCAGCCGGTTTTGTTTTTCCCGGCAGGGTGATCCTACCACGTCAATTCCAGATACAGATCCTTGTATTGCTTTGCGGAATTTTCCCATGAGAAATTCTTATCCATATCTCTCTGAACCATCTCATCCCAGCACCAGCGGTTTG
>CAYLPF010000176.1:0-3747 GCA_964385485.1 uncultured Lachnospiraceae bacterium
AAGAAATAGTCTGTTTAGTAAAAATGTACAATGGGAAAAACCGCTGAAATAAAAGAAAAATGGAGCTGCGAAGGCCGCGGAAGCGCAAAACAGAAAAAATAATTGTGAAATATGTAAAAAGTGTTAAAAACACAAAAAATCAGCTTGAAATTTTGAGTAATATTGTATATATTAAAGATATTAAACGATTTCGTAAACTGAAACCGTGGCACTGGACAACCAAAATGGCCGTAGGGCTGATTTTTAAAGGAGGTATGAATATGAAGATGAAAAAATTGGCAGCGCTTATGATGACGGCAGTTCTGGGAGTTTCCGTTCTGGCAGTTCCTGTATTTGCAGAAGAAGAGACTGAACCGGAAAATACCATCACCGGAGACGCAGCCAGCGACGACGCGTTTGTTATCTGGGGTTGGAATGATGACATCAAGAAGATCCTGGACGGACCGTTCAAGGAAACATTCCCGGAAGAGTATGAGAGGATCGTTTTCGTAAATACCGGCGGTTCCGATTATTACCAGAGCAAGCTGGATCCCATGCTGGATGATACTTCCAACGAGTTGTATCCGGATATGATGGGCCTGGAGGTGGATTACGTTCAGAAGTATGTGAACAGCGATTGGGTGCTGCCGGTAGAGGATATCGGTATCACAACAGATGACTATTCAAAACAGTATCAGTATAACATAGACCTTGGAACGGACTGGGACGGCAATGTAAGAGCGCTGTTCTGGCAGGCTACGCCGGGATGTATCCAGGTACGCGCGGATCTGGCGGAGAAATTCCTCGGGACGACTGATCCCGATGAGCTGGCTGCGAAATTTGCTGATTATGACACGATCCTCGAGACGGCAAGAGAAGTCAATGAGGCATCCGGCGGCACATGCAAGCTCTTCTCCGGTTATGATGAGCTGAAACGTATCCTCTTGAATTCCAGAAGCCAGGGATTCTACGATGAGAACGATGTGATCACGTTGGATGAGAATATCACAACGTATATGGAACTGGCAAAGACGCTGTATGATGAAGAACTGACCTTTAATACAGACCAGTG
Source organism: uncultured Lachnospiraceae bacterium (assembly GCA_964385485.1). GTDB lineage: Bacteria > Bacillota > Clostridia > Lachnospirales > Lachnospiraceae > Choladousia. The sequence goes on from CAYLPF010000176.1 coordinate 1,052, forward strand.
GAGTGCTGACTGGTATGCAAACATGGACGGCGACGGAGAAAGCGCAAATGCAGCGATTGCATACATGGGCTGCCCGTGGTTCACATACTGGAGCCTGAGCGACACATGGAAATCAAATACGATCCTTGTTCCGACACCGGTACAGTGCTACTGGGGCGGCACAGGCCTTGCAGCCACAACGGCGTGTTCAGATACAGACCTGGCGGCTACGATCATGGAATTTTTCACATGTGATACAGAAGGCATGATCGCTATCAATGAGTTGAACGCTGATTTTGTAAACAACACGGACGCGATCGCAAGTATCATTGAAAGCGGCGCATCCGCAGACGGAAACGGATACCTGTATCCGGATTCCGGACAGAACTTTATGGAATTCTTCCTCCCGCTGGCTGACGGACTGGATGCATCTGCTGTTACGGCTGAGGATCAGCAGATCCTGTCGCTGCTTGACACGCAGACAAAGGCTTACGCTACAGGCGAAAAGGATCTGGATACGGCAATAGCAGATCTGACTGCGAGCATCCATGATACGTTCTCTTATCTGAGCGTGGAATAATTCTGGAATGTATTGCTGCAAAACGTATTTCCGGCAGCAAAAATGAACTGACAAACGGCATGGGCTGCAGCAAAGTTTTTTGTGGCAGCCCTGTCTTAGTTGCCAGACATGTGGAAGAAAGCTCCGGTGGAGGTTCCTTTTCGTCTGGAAGCGCGTTCCTTTTTATGAATCAGTACGGCTGCCTGTATGGATGAAAAAAAGGCCTGCCGGACAGACATGACAGAGAAAGAGCGGGGGAGGGCCATGAGAAAGAAAAAGAAGAAATCAGTCAGCTACAGCAAATACGGATATCTGTTTATCGCCCCTTTTTTTATTACCTATTTGCTGTTTCAGTTCTGGCCGCTGATCAACACATTTTATTACAGCACCTTGAGTTATTATAAACGGAACGGGCGTGAATTTATCCAGTTTGCGGGGCTTGACAATTACCGGAATATCCTTGGCCTCGCGGCGGGAGAGCGGCCATACGCACTGCTCTATCTGAAAAACACACTGATCATGTGGATACAGAACTTTATTCCACAGATCCTGGTCTCTCTGCTTCTGGCTGCGTGGCTTACAAATAAGAAGATAAGGGTGAAGGGCCAGGGAGCGGTGAAGGTGATCATTTATCTTCCCAGCGTTATCACAGCGGCGTCGGTAGCAGTTCTGTTTAAAGCGCTGTTCACACAGTACGGTGCGGTGACGAGTACGCTCAGGAACCTCGGACTGATCTCAAAAAATTTCGATTTCATGTCAAGCGTTGGCGGAACAAGGGGCCTTGTCTCGCTGATCCTGTTCTGGATGTGGTTCGGGAATACGACGCTGCTGCTGATCTCAGGGATCCTCGGCATTGACACCGGATTATATGAGGCGGCGGAGATTGACGGCGCAGGCGGCTGGCAGCAGTTCCGCTACCTGACACTGCCGCTTCTGAAGCCGATCATGCTTTATGTGCTGGTGACATCGGCCATCGGCGGCCTGCAGATGTATGATATTCCAGCACTTCTGAATGTACCGGAAACCGGTATGGTCGGCCTGCCGGATGATAAGACTACGACTATGACCATGTATATCATGAGATTGTATAATACGGATGTCGGTAAGGCGGCCGCAGTATCCGTCCTGCTCTTTATCGTGACGCTGGCCGTCAGCCTGGTGCTGTTTGCAAGTATGCGCGATAAGGATGCCGTAAAGGCCAGAAAGACAGGAAGGAGGCACAGGGCATGAAAACAGCAAAAAGCTATACAGCCGCGATAAAAAGAAAAAGCATGTTCCGGACTCTGGTCTGCGTGTTTTTCTGCGCGATCAGTCTCGCGCCCTTCCTTCTGCTTGTCATGAACGCGACGCGTACCTCAGACGCGATCAAAGCAGGTATCTCGCTGATCCCGTCCACGCATCTTCTGGAGAACTGGAAGAACCTTCTGATCAAGCAGAACGGGATGCAGATCACCCTGCAGAAAGCAGCGCTGAATTCCATGCTCATTACAGTGCCGGGGACGTTTTGCGCGGTGTATTTCTCAGCCATGACGGCTTATGGGGTCCATATCTATGATTTTAAACTGAAAAAAGCGGCGTGGGCCTTCATCATGGCGATCATGATGGTGCCGAACCAGATCACGATCATTGGTTTTTACCGCTTTATGCTGAAGGTGGGCCTGGTAGATACGTATATTCCCCTGATCCTGCCTGCGATCGCGTCTCCGGCGGTGGTATTCTTTATGAAACAGTATATGGAGAGCACGCTGTCTATTGAAATGATCGAAGCCTCCCGTATCGACGGCTCCGGCGAGCTGCGGACCTTCAACCGCATCATCATGCCGATCATAAAGCCTGCGGTCGCGACACAGGCGATCTTCCAGTTCATCGCGCAGTGGAACAACCTGTTTACGCCGACGATCATGCTGACCTCAGACTCCAAGAAAACCCTGCCGATGTTCGTACAGCTTCTGAGTTCCAATCAGTTCCGGACAGATTACGGCGTAGTGTATGTGGGGCTGTTCGTGACGATCATTCCGCTGGTCATCGTTTACCTGATCCTGTCAAAGTATATTGTGGCAGGCGTTGCATTGGGCGGAGTAAAAGGATAGTGGCAATTCAGCCGGCTGATAAAGAAGAGATAACAGAACCGTATGAAAGTGACTGCAGAAAGTCTTTC
>CAYLPF010000177.1:0-3720 GCA_964385485.1 uncultured Lachnospiraceae bacterium
GAGCAAAACAGCTTCTGAACAAAGAGGGAAAAATTATGAATTATATTGTCCTTGATCTGGAGTGGAACCAATGTCCCACCGGAAAAACAGACGAAAATGAAAAGCTTCCTTTTGAGATCATAGAAATAGGGGCAGTGCGGCTGAATGAGACCATGAAGGAGACCGGGCGCTTCCGTGAAGTCGTAAAACCCCAGCTTTACAAAGAACTGCATTTTCGCACGAAGAAGATCGTTTCTCTCCGGGCAATCGATTTTGAAGATGCCAGAAGTTTTCCGGAGATCATCCCGGATTTTTTTGACTGGTGTGGTGATTCCCCTGCGTTCTGCACCTGGGGATCCTCCGATCTGATGGAACTGCAGCGCAATCTTTCTTATTATAATATTCCTTCGCCGTTTGCGTTTCCTCTGATCTATTTTGACATCCAGAAGATCTTCAGTATCGTCTATGAGGACCGCAAATCCCGCAGATCCCTGGAGTACGCCGCGGACTTTCTTCACCTGCCGAAGGATATCCCGTTCCACAGCGCTCTCAGCGATGCCAGCTATACGTCACTGATCATGCACCATCTGACTGCGAGCCAGATCCGGAAAAATTCCTCTGTTGATTATTTCAGGACTCCGAACAGCAGACGGCAGGAAATATATCTTCACTACGACTCCTATGTGAAATTTGTCTCAAAACCTTTTGACTCAAAGACTCAGGCAATGAAGGATCGGGTCGTGACCTCCACTTCCTGCTACATCTGCAAAAAAAATATACCGAAAAAGATCCGGTGGTTCGCCGCCGGCAGCAGCAATTACTGCTGTGTGGCATATTGCAGCAAACATGGCTATGTAAAAGGAAAGATCCGGCTGCGGCAGAGATCGGACGGCAAATTTTACGCTGTCAAAACCACAAAGCTGATCTCCGAAGAAGACGCCTACGAAATCCGCGAAAAAAAAGAGATCCAGAAGCTGAAAAGGCGGCTGCGCAAGGAATTTTCGCGCATGAAGCAGGGGTTCTGATCTTCCTTCCATTAAACAGGCAAAGCCGGAAATATTTTTCCAGCTTTGCCTTCATGATAGTCGTTTTGAAATTTATTTCGTTCTCTTAAAATTTGCAACCAGGTCTTCCATCTCTTTTAAAAGACAGTCTACCTTTCCAAAATATGCATCATTATTCAAAGGGTTGTCCATCTCGGTGCTGATATCGGAAAGCACACTCTTCAGCGCCTCAATACGCTTTTTGCCGTTTCCGTTTTTGTAAAGGATATAACGGCTTCTCTCATTCTCTTCCGGAGTCATCTTGCGCAGATATACCTCTACATTCGGCTTTTCCCCGATGTAACGGTACGTGATAGAAGGTGAAGCGTGGTTCAGAAGATTCTGCAGGTAATAAATGTCGCCTGTAGATTTATAATAACGCCATGCAAAGGTTTTTCTCATGGTCTGTGCGCCAATAGATGTCAGCCCCATGCTCTTGCCTGCGCTCTTGAGCGCACGATATGCCTGCTCTCTGGAAAGTGCGGCCGGTGAACTTGCATGTCCCAGGATCAGAAAAGCATCCGGATCCTTCCCCTCCGTATACTGATTGATGATCTCCTTTAATTCCTGCGGGATCAGGAATGTTCTCTTGATATTTTTCGTCCCGATGTTTGCCTCAATGCTGTCCTTCCCTCTGATGTCTTTATTTTTAAATTTTAAAATTTCCTGAAGCTGAAGTCCGGTTCCCACACCGATCTCAAACATGATATAGTACTTATCATCCATTTCACGCAGCTTCGCTTTAAATTTCTCTAATGTTTCTTCGTCTTTGATTGGCGCAACCCAGTTCATAATTTACCCATCCCTTCTTTTACCATTAACTATTTATACATTCCCTTATTTTTTGGACGCCAAACGCTCCAGGCGTTCTTTTTCAAGCTCTTCGAGCATCCTCTCTGTCTCGTGAGCTTTTTCTTCCATTATTCTGGCCTCCTCGGCAGCCCTCTCTGCCTCCGCCAATGCAGCGCGTTCCTGTTCTTTCTTCAAACGCTCCTGCTCCATGACAGCCCTGAGCTCCGCTTCGATCTCAGCAGTTGTCATACGTTCAATCTCTGCTTCTCTCCGTCTCCTTTCTTCTTCTTCCTGTTTCCTGCGCCTTTTTATCCTGGAATCAGATGTGCACCGGAAAATGAGCAGAATAATAAACAGAATTAAAATGATCAGAATGATAATCCCGCCTATCAGCACTGTCATAACATGTGTTTCCGCATACTCCGTGAACATGCGGTATCCATTGCTGAAGATCGCCGTTGTCTGTTCCAGCACCTCATCCAGGCTTTCTATCTGAATGCTGCTGCCGGATGTGGACTCTACGATCTCCTTCACTGCATCTGATCTTGTCAGATATGTGAACTGCGCGGGTGCATAAAAGCTGTGAAAATCACCCTCTGCACTTCCTACCTGACAACCATTATACTCATAAGAGAAGGCTATTCTGCTCCCGGCCTGTTCTGTGACCTGATAGGTCAGATCCGCTTTGTCCGCGGTATTCGGAAGCGTGATGCTTCCGCGGCCATTTTCCACAGGTATCTGATTCCAGGTATCCGGTTGGAACATAGAAGCTTCTCCAAGGTATCCAAATCCCATTATATCATAAAAAGAGCGTTTTGACCCGGACGTTTCAAAGTTCTTTGTATAAAAATTCTCAAGTCCGTATTCAAGGATCTCAATCGTGTCGGCGTATGCTTTGTCTGCTCCATTTACACAGAGCACCACCGATACAAGGCTCTTGCCGTCTTTTTCCGCGTAAGTAACCAGTGTATTCAAAGAATCGGAAGTAAAACCGTTCTTTCCCCCTCTGCACCAGTCCCGGTAATACTCCTCATCACTATGGAGCATCTTATGATGATTCAAAAAGGAACGCTCTTCATCTGTCAAATTCGTCTTCGGTATCGTATACTCCTTCGTCCCGGCGATCTCACGGAACACCGGATTCTCATACGCAGTCCTGGCAATCAGTGCCATATCGTACGCACAAGTATAATGATCCTCCTGAAACAGGCCGTGGGGATTGGCAAAGTGCGTATTCACACAACCGATCTCCTGCGCCCTGGCATTCATCATATCAGAAAAACCGCTGATGCTTCCGGCCATATATTCTGCTACGCCGTTGCAGATGTCATTTGCCGAAGCAAGCATCATTCCATATGCGGCGTCCTTAAGAGTCATCTTCTCACCCGGCTGAATCCCCAGATGGGAACTGCCTTCCTCCAGGTCATAAACGATCTCGGAAAAGGTAATCTCCTCGTTGAGATCGCAGTTCTCAACCAGCAGCAAAGTCGTCATGATCTTCGTGATGCTGGCCGGATACATCTTTGCCATCGCATTTTTGCTGTATAGAAAGGTTCCCGTATCCATATCCATGACCGTCGCTGCCGCCGACTCTATCGCCGGCCCCTGCGGCCATCCGGGAATCTGATTGGACTCTATCTCATAGTAATAGGATTCTGGAATCAGCTCTTCGGTTTCCTGCTCTTCCCCCTCTTCCGCCCTGACCTGCACATATGGTGCCGTCAAGGGCAACAGGCAAAGAACTAAAAATCCTGCGATCAAGGCTTTCCAGTTTTTCATTCCATCTCTCCTCATATTCTGTTTTTCGCTAATTACATAGCAAACCCCATGCGCTTTGAACGTGCCACTGCACATGAAAGTGTTATCGCGCATGGTGCATCCCTGAACTCAGTTTTCCGCTTCGCGG
>CAYLPF010000178.1:0-3720 GCA_964385485.1 uncultured Lachnospiraceae bacterium
GTTCCTTAGCTGATTTTATCATGTTGTCCGTAAGAAAAGTCTTGTTTGGTTTATAAAAACGTGATAAAATGTAATATAAATTTAACAAATCAGCAAAAAACAGATGGGACGGATATGATGAAAAAGAAAATTAGATTGTGGATGCTTTTTGTAATGGCGGTTTGCGGACTTGCGTTCGGCATGATGTCTGCATCGGCGACGGAAGAAGAAGCCCAGAGCGGTGCAGCGGCTGCCGGGAGCAGTACAGAGACTGCAGGTGACAGTACAGCGGCTGCAGAGAGTGCGGTGCAGACTACTGTACATACAAAGGGATGGTCAAAGGAAGGAAAATATTATCTGTACTATTCCTCCTCAGGCAAGGCATATACAGGCTGGAAGAAGATCGGGAAGTATGTCTACTATTTCCGTAAGAAGCAGGACGGTGACGCTCCGGCAGGAAGCCGGATGACAGGCTTGCAGGTTATCGGTAAATACACATATTATTTTAATAAAAAGGGAGTTTTGCTGACTGGCTGGCGGAGTATTAGCGGAGAGGCGTACTATTTCAGAACGACAGGAAATCCGGGAAAGCTGGGACGGATGTATACCGGCTTTCAAAAAATAGGAAAGACGTATTATTATTTTGGTACAGATGGCAAGGCTGCGGCAGGCTGGACCACGATAAAGAAAAAACTGTATTATTTCAGCAAGAGCAAAACTCTGGGTACCCGCGGAAGCGCGTACACGGGATGGAAAAAGATCGGGAAGTATAAGTATTATTTCAGCTCAAAGGGACTGCGTTATACGAGCCGTTGGATCAGCGGCAAGTATTATGTGGATGAAAACGGGCGGCTGCTCACAAGCTGCGTGACACCGGACGGGTACATCGTGAATTCCTCCGGTCTGAAGACAAAGCTGGCAAGCGGCTGGATAAAGAGCGGAGGCAAGTATTATTACTATACGTCAGGCAAGAAGGCCACCGGCTGGAAGAAGATCAGTGGTAAGTATTATTATTTTGATTCCTCTGGGGTGCGCCAGAAGGGCTGGCTGACGCTGAATGGGGCGAAATATTATCTGAAGAATTACCGACTGACCGGCTGGCAGACCATTGGCGGAAAGAAGTATTATTTTAAGAGTAACGGCAAGCTGGCGGTCAATACCACGGTGGACGGGTATGAGATCGACGCGGATGGAGTGGCGACAAAGTCTGCGGTTTCTGTCCTGCTGATTGCCGGCCATGGACAGGGCGATGTCGGGGCAATCGGAACGTATGGCAGTACGACCTACTATGAATACAAGAAGACCAGAGAATTCGCTACGCTGATCTACAACGATCTGAAGAGCGCAACCTCCAGGCTGGCAGTGACAATGTATGATCAGAATTATGACTGCTACCAGCAGAATGCAAAGACGCTGGGCTCCGCGGGAGCGAATATCTCCTTTACAGGAAGCGGCGCAAAAAAGGCAAAGGTGCTTGCGGCCATACAGAAGAGTTCGACTGTCCCGGACTTTACGCAGTATGACTATGTGCTGGAGATCCATTTCAACGCCACGGCAGAGTCAAGCAAGGATTCCAAGGGCGACGGGACACAGAAGGGGATTGGTATGTATATCAATTCCTATAAGGCAAAAACATATTCCAGCTATGCGATTGACCGCAGTATCGTATCAGCGGTGGCGAAACAGACGGGCTTTGCCATATGGGGAAGGGGCAACGGTATCTTTAAGTCCGATGGCCTGCTCAATGCCAAGACATGCCAGGAGCTCGGCGTGTCCTACGGCCTGCTTGAAACGGCCTTTATAGATGATAAGGATGATATGACCTTCTACAATAAGAATAAGGATGCCATGGCAAAGGCTGTGGCGGAAGCTATTGTGAGCGCTTTATTGTAAACATTGACAAAGAAAAGAATAGTTGCTAGAATAAAGAGAAAGATTTAGGCAGGAGCAGATATACATATGGAAAAGAAAGTTTTATCATTGTTGGTGGATAATACCTCCGGCGTACTGAGCCGTGTGGCTGGGCTTTTCAGCCGCCGCGGTTACAACATCGACAGCCTTACGGTTGGTGAGACGATGGATCCCCGCTATTCCCGTATGACGGTTGTTGTGTCCGGAGATGAACAGATACTGGAGCAGATCACGAAGCAGCTTGCGAAGCTGATCGATGTGGTGGATATCAAGGTTCTGAGGGACGGTACCAGTGTCAGCAGAGAGCTTGTACTTGTGAAGATACGCGTGGATGCGGAAGAGCGTCAGGAAGTGATCTCTATTGTGAATGTATTCCGCGGCAATATTATTGATGTCGGTAAGGACTCACTGATCGTGGAGCTGACCGGCCAGCAGTCAAAGCTGGACGCATTTCTGCAGCTTCTGGAGGGGCATGAGATCCTGGAGCTTGCCCGGACGGGTATCACGGGACTTTCGCGGGGGTCTGACGACGTACGCTACTTATAGTTGATGTCATTGAAGGAATTCACGACGTTTCCGGAGAATCAGGTGATTGATGGAGGGAATACCTTTATTCATAAACAAATTTAATCAAGAATGTGAGGAGAAGAAAATGGACGCAAAAATCTACTATCAGAAAGACTGCAACCTTTCCCTTCTGGAAGGAAAGACAATCGCAGTCATCGGTTACGGCAGCCAGGGGCATGCACACGCGCTGAATGCGAAGGATTCCGGATGCCATGTTATTATTGGCCTGTATGAGGGCAGCAAGTCCTGGAAGAAAGCGGAGGAGCAGGGCTTCGAAGTATACACGGCGGCAGAGGCTGCAAAGAAAGCGGATATCATCATGATCCTGATCAATGATGAGAAGCAGGCCGCGCTTTACACGAAAGATATCGAGCCGAACCTTGAGGAAGGCAACATGCTGATGTTTGCCCATGGCTTCAATATTCATTTCGGATGTATCGTTCCGCCGAAGAACGTTGACGTTACGATGATCGCTCCGAAGGGACCGGGACATACGGTACGCAGCGAGTATCAGGCAGGCAAGGGTGTGCCGTGTCTTGTGGCTGTTCACCAGGATGCTACGGGAAAGGCGCTGGATCTGGCGCTGGCTTATGCACTGGCTATCGGCGGCGCAAGAGCAGGCGTTCTTGAGACTACATTCCGTACAGAGACAGAGACAGACCTCTTTGGTGAGCAGGCTGTTCTTTGCGGCGGTGTCTGCGCATTGATGCAGGCGGGCTTTGAGACTCTGGTTGAGGCTGGTTATGATCCGAGAAATGCATATTTCGAGTGTATCCATGAGATGAAGCTGATCGTAGATCTGATCTACCAGTCAGGCTTTGCCGGAATGAGATATTCCATCTCCAATACAGCAGAGTATGGCGATTATGTAACAGGACCGAAGATCATCACAGAAGAGACAAAGAAGACAATGAAGAAGATCCTATCCGATATTCAGGACGGTACCTTCGCAAAAGACTTCCTTCTGGACATGTCTCCGGCAGGCGGCCAGGTACATTTCAAGGCTATGCGTAAGCGGGCAGCGGAGCACCCGTCAGAGATTGTTGGCGAGGAGATCCGCAAGCTGTATAGCTGGAACGGTGAGGACAAGCTGATCAATAACTAAACTTTCATGCCTGCTTCGCAGGCGGAATTCTTGACTTAAAAATAGATGGTGCATATTCTACAGGGCTGACATTTTGTTGGCCCTGTTATGATGCGCAGAGCCGAAAAATCTCCCCTGTCCGATCACAGAGCCGCGGGGATTGTATTATGGATCATTTC
>CAYLPF010000179.1:0-2343 GCA_964385485.1 uncultured Lachnospiraceae bacterium
TATGGGAAAACTGAAAATGAAAGAACAGCGAATCAGCACAATGGAGCAGACTGCCATGCGTGTATCGAGAGTCAGTATTCTGGTCAATCTGCTGCTCAGCGCAGGAAAGCTGGCGGCAGGGATCCTGGCGTCTTCCGGAGCGATGGTTTCCGACGCGGTCCACTCGGCTTCTGATGTATTCAGTACGATCATCGTCATGGTGGGGATCCGGATGTCCGGCAAAGCGGCGGACAGGGAGCATCCTTACGGGCACGAACGGATGGAATGTGTCGCGGCGATCCTTCTGGCGGTGGTGCTGGCGATTACAGGCTTTAAGATCGGGGCGTCCGGTCTTGGCAAGATCGTCTCGGGTAATTATGCGGAACTGGCGACGCCGGGGATCCTGGCCCTGGCAGCCGCGGTTATCTCTGTTGCGGTGAAGGAGTGGATGTACTGGTACACCCGCTTTTACGCAAAAAAGATCAAGTCTTCCGCCCTGATGGCGGATGCGTGGCATCACCGTTCCGATTCACTTTCCTCGGTCGGCGCCTTTATCGGCATCCTGGGCGCACGCCTCGGATTTCCGGTCATGGATCCGCTGGCCAGCGTGATCATCTGCCTGTTTATTCTGAAGGCGGCCTATGATATATTTAAAGATGCGATAGACAAGATGGTGGACCGGGCATGTGCCCCGGAGCTGGAAAAAGAACTGCGGGAATTTGTCCTGGTGCAGGAGGGTGTACAGGGAATCGACCAGCTGCGGACGCGGACCTTCGGCAGCAGGATCTACGTGGATGTGGATATCATTGCGGACGGCAGCCTGCCGCTCCGGGAAGCCCACAAAATAGCGGAAGGAGTGCATAGCGGGATCGAGAAGAAATTTGATCAGGTCAAACACATCATGGTGCATGTGAACCCGGCGTAAAACGTAAAAAAAACAGGCTTGCCTGAAACAGAAAAGTGCAATATACTATAATATTAAGGAACATTTTCTGAGCCGAACAGCAAACGATAATCAGACAGAGAAAATACGGCGGGTATGATATGATCAGTATAGCAATTTGTGACGATGAATCAAGGGACAGGGAGACGCTTGGCAGATATGTGGAGGAGTACTTTGCCCAGACAGAGGAAACCTGTGAGATACAGAGCTTTTCCTCCGCAAAGGATCTTCTGGAGGCGGACAAAGACAGTCTGTTCGATCTTTATTTTCTGGATATCATGATGCCGGGGATAGACGGGCTGGAACTGGGACGGGCTATACGGGACAAGAATATCTGGGCGATCATTGTTTTTACGACAGTATCCAGGGATTTTGCCTTTGACGCTTTTTCTGTGCAGGCGTTCCACTATCTGGAAAAGCCGGTGAAGGACAGGGAAATATCGGCTCTTTTGGACAAGGTGCGGCATTTTTGCGGGAAACGGCAGAACAGGAAGATCGGGATCCGTACAAAAAAGGGGACGGTCAGTGTCAATGTAGATGAAATTATGTATGTGGAGAATGTCGCGCGGGCATCCGTTTACAGGCTGCGGAACGGTTCCAGCATTACCGGCGTGTGCAACAGGGGCACCTTCGAGGAAAGCGTGAAGCCGCTTGATGAGCAGGCGGACTTTATTCATCCGCATAAATCCTATTTTGTGAACATGCACTATATCCGGACCCTGATGTCTTCCAGCCTGCTTCTGGATAATGGGACGCAGATTTCCATCAGCCGGAAAAGGATGGCGGAGACAAAGCGCACATATCTTAAGTTTCTGGTAAAAGAAGGAGAAAGCGCATGATATCCTGGCTTTATTTCTGGCAGTTTCGGATCGCGGTTCTTGTCCTGATCATATTTGACTGTCTGTTCCTGACGCTGCGGTATTCTGTTCAAAAAACAGCTTTTATCGGTATGACGGTATGGACGCTGACAGGAGTGTTTGACGGTTATTGCTATCTGTACCTGAAAATGGACAATACGCCGATCTGGGTGACGCTGATCTATATTGTGGTCATCCAGGCGCTCCCGTTCCTGATAAGCAGATACCGGGATTTCCGGGCGCTGTTCGTGGGTCTGGCCGCGTCCGCCTGGGAAATATTTGGCAGTGTGCTGGCAGTTTCTGTTTATGTGATGACAGAAAGTGTTGCGGGAGCGATCCTCGGGATGCTTCTGCTGGATATCTCCATGCTTATCCTTCTTATCTGGAAATGCAGGAGGGGTTTCCTGGCTGCGCAGGAGCGCCTGGACATCGAGTGGGAGTGGCTGTGCCCGATCCCCGCCCTTTTTTACGCGTCAGTACATGCGCTGCTCGTCTGGCCGGTCAATGTCTACGATAATCACCGGACTCTTCTGGCGTCCTATTTTGTGCTGGCGCTGACGCTTT